>NZ_JBLYNS010000017.1:0-49724 GCF_049310205.1 Endozoicomonas sp. ALC013
TGGGACGTAAATTCTATGCTCCAGGGTCTGTAGTTGTGCTCAGTATGAGACTTTCACCCATAAGATTCATGACTGCTTGAAACGTTGGTTTTGTCTCTAAGTTTCATAGCAAAAATTCTGTCAGCTCACTTTTTTTGTCGTGTACAGAGACCTTCACTATAAAAATGTCGTAAATTCAGCAGGGGAATAAATTTCAGAAACATGAGGAAATTGCACTCAAAGGATAGTGCGTTTTATGTACAGTGAACTTTTCGAGGGAATGGGCGCAATACCCCATCAGGGTGTGCCGGTGGGAGCCCTGCAAAAAGAGCTGGACATTCCGGGTTCAACCCTTTCCCATCATATTTCAGCCCTGGTCTCTGTGGGGCTGGTTAAGCAGAAGCGGGATGGCAGGACACTGTATTGCATTCCCCAGTTCGCCACCTTCAATGAGGTCATGGGGTTTCTCAGCGAGGAGTGTTGTGCGGACGAGTCAACGTAATCAGGCGGGGTAGGTTACCAGTGCCTGATCCATCAGGAACTGGTAACCGGATCAATTAAGCAGCCATAGAGCGCTTTTTCATATAAACCAGCAATAGAGATACGGCAGCAGGCGTCATCCCCTGGATACGGGAAGCACGGCCCAGTGTCTCCGGACGGGCATCCGTCAGCTTCTGCTTCAGCTCGTTGGAAAGCCCTTCGATCAATGTGTAGTCCAGCGCCTGTGGTATGCGGGTGTTCTCATAACGTCGCATACGGTCTATCTCTTCGGTCTGACGGTCAATATAACCCTGATACTTGGTCTGTATCTCCACCTGTTCAGCGACCTGATCATGGGTTTCCGCGTCTCCCACCAGTCCGGCCACATCGTTATAGGTCAGTTCCGGACGACGCAGCAGTTCCAGTAGGCTGTATTCACGGCTTAAAGGTTTGCTGAGCTTATTTTCCAGGGTACGGGCAGCATCACTACCGGGATGAACAAACGCTGCCCTGAGGCGCTCAGACTCCTTCTCAATACGCTCCTTCTTGTCACTGAAGGCCATCCACCTTTGATCATCCACCAGCCCCAGTGCCCGGCCTTTCTCCGTCAGGCGCAGGTCGGCGTTATCTTCCCGCAGGATCAACCGATATTCTGCCCGGCTGGTAAACATGCGGTAAGGCTCACTGGTGCCATTGGTAATCAGGTCATCCACCAGCACACCGATGTACGCTTCATCACGACGTGGGCACCAGGACTCTTTATCCTGTGCCCTGAGCGCCGCATTCATACCCGCCAACAGTCCCTGTGCGGCCGCTTCTTCATAGCCAGTGGTACCGTTGATTTGACCGGCAAAGAACAGGCCTCCAATGGCTTTGGTTTCCAGGGAGTACTTAAGTCCTCTCGGATCAAAGTAATCGTACTCGATGGCGTAACCGGGACGGGTAATATGGGCATTTTCCAGGCCACGAATGGATTGGATCAGGTTGATCTGCACATCAAAGGGCAAACTGGTGGAGATGCCATTGGGATAAAGCTCATTGGTGGACAACCCTTCCGGCTCCAGAAAGACTTGATGGGAGGTTTTATCCGCAAACCGGGTAATTTTATCCTCAATGGATGGGCAATACCTCGGACCTATCCCTTCAATTACCCCGGTAAACATGGGTGAACGGTCCAGTCCTCCACGGATGATCTCGTGGGTACGCTCATTGGTATGGGTGATATAGCAGGACACCTGTTCAGGGTGTTGCTCAACCGTGCCAAGGTAAGACATCACCGGCATCGGCGTATCCCCCGGTTGCGCTTCCATCACGGAAAAATCCACACTTCGGGCATCAATACGTGCAGGCGTCCCTGTTTTCAGGCGTCGAACATCCAGGGGCAGTTCTCTCAGCCGGTTGGCCAGGGCAATGGAGGGCGGATCACCGGCCCGGCCACCGCTGTGGTTTTCCAGACCAATATGAATTCGCCCCCCCAGAAAAGTCCCTGCGGTCAGAACAACGTTTGCGGCAAGAAAACGAACGCCCATGTTGGTCACGACACCACGCACCTGGCTGGTGTTGTCATCAACCACCAGATCATCCGCAGACTGCTGAAATATCCACAGGTTCTCCTGGTTTTCCAGAATCGAACGAATGGCGGCCTTGTAAAGTGCCCGGTCAGCCTGTGCCCGGGTAGCCCTGACCGCCGGTCCTTTTCTGCCATTGAGCACCCGAAACTGGATACCGGCAAGATCCGTCGCTGTTGCCATGGCACCGCCAAGGGCATCCACCTCTTTGACCAGATGACTTTTACCAATCCCGCCAATGGCCGGATTACAGGACATCATCCCCAGAGTTTCGATGTTATGGGTCAACAACAACGTTTTAACGCCCATACGAGCTGCCGCCAGGGCGGCCTCCGTACCGGCATGACCACCACCGATCACAATCACATCAAATTGTTTTGGGAAATCCACTGCCAACGTCTGTCACCTGTTATCAAGAGAAGATAAGGCTAGCAATTATACACCGGTTAGCCAGTGCTGTGACCCATCATTGGATAAGCGTGACCTGAAGACTTCACAGTGCCCGCCCGATAACCAGGCTTGCATAACGGGCGTGAGTGGCAACCGGTCACGTAATTTTACTCACAGCCCGTAGATCTGCCCAAAAAGTTTGGTTTTTTCTTATCAAACGACGAAGTTCTTCCAGTTAAACAACAGTAATAACAGCGAATAGCTGTTTTTTAGTGTTATCTTATTTTTTTTATTGATATTAGTGTTGATAAAATCTGTGGATAAACGTACAAAACTCTTTATTTTCAACACATTATAAATTGAACAACCCTGTTATGTTGCTGGTCACAAGGTTTAGTTAACCTGTCATTAAACTGTGGAAAAAAACGACCTTATCCACAGGGCAATTTTATAAAAAGGTTATTCCCTGCGTTGTTCATAGCTTATCTGTGTATATTTCCACATTTCCATAACGCCCGGGTACTTTGCCCGACAACCCGCTGTGATGGGATCTGCCGGGTAATCGGTGGATTTATCGCCATTGAATTTATCCACAGCGCAATAAAGCAGTTGCGAAGTCAGGGAAAATAAGTACAATTCGCAAACGATAATAATTCTTGTTTGCAGACTGCTATGAAAAAACTCCTCTCTATTACTTCCGCTATTGCTATTTCCTGTTCTTCTTTGCTGGCCCAGGCTGCTGAAGAGGTCAATATCTACTCTTATCGTCAGCCTTTTCTGATAGAGCCCATGCTGAAAGACTTTGAACAGGAAACGGGCGTAAAGGTGAACGTGGTGTTTGCCAAGAAAGGACTGGAGGAGCGTATTGAGCGGGAAGGCAAATTCAGCCCGGCAGATGTCGTACTGACTTCCGACATGATCAGTCTTTTTGATCTGGTTGATCGCCAACTGGTGCAACCCGTGAACAGTAAAACCATTAATGAGAACATCCCTGTGCACTTAAGGGATCCGGACAACCAGTGGTACTCATTAACCATGCGGGTGCGGAATATTTACAGCTCCAAACGCAGCGACAAGCCCGTTGATATCAACTACGAAGACCTGGCCAGCAGCAAGTTCAAAGGCAAGATCTGTACCCGCAGCGGCAAGCACCCCTACAACATTGGTCTGGTCGCCTCGATGATCGCCCATAACGGTGAAGCACAAACCAAACAGTGGCTGGAAGGGGTAAAAGCCAACCTGGCCCGTCGTCCCCAGGGGAATGACCGGGCCCAGGTCAAAGCGATCAAAGAGGGGGTTTGTGATGTCTCTCTGGGCAACAGCTACTACTTTGGCAAGATGATGAAGAATGATGATCAGAAAGCCTGGGCTGATGCCGTTTATATTAACTTCCCGAACCAGAAGACGGTGGGTTCCCATGTCAACATCAGTGGCATGGTGATGGCAAAGTACGCACCGAACAAGGATAATGCCCTCAGGCTGATGGAGTACCTGGCCAGTGAAGAGGCTCAGTCCATTTATGCCCGGGACAATATGGAATACCCGGTCAACCCGAACGTTCCAGTGTCTGACACCGTGGCTGCATGGGGAGAATTCAAGGCGGATCCACTGCCTATTTCAGACATTGCCGCCAACCGAACCAAGGCTCAACGTCTTCTGGACGAAGTAAAATTTGATCTATAGATCTCATTAGTGCATGAATCACAACTTACCAACCTACTGGAGGGCTGGCAGCTGGCTGCTGGCCCTTTTGCTTTTTTCCCCTGTTATCGCCCTGATCCTGGAGGCTTTCACCCCTGCCGGTGAGTTATTTGATCATCTTTGGGATACCGTCCTGACCACCTACATCGTGAACAGTGTTCTTCTGATTCTCGGGGTAGGGGGACTTGGGGCTGTTCTGGCGATCCCTGCCGCCTGGGTGATGGCCAATGCCCGGATTCCGGCAAGAGATCAGCTCCAGTGGTTACTGGTATTACCACTGGCCATGCCATCCTACGTTATTGCCTATATCTATACCGACCTGCTGGAATTTGCCGGACCAGTGCAGCGTTTTCTCAGAGCGCTCACGGGTTGGACGTCAGCCGCAGACTATTCCTTCCCGGAGATACGCAGCCTGGGCGGTGCCATTATAGTGCTTGCCCTGGTGCTTTATCCCTATCTGTATCTGCTGGCAAGAACCGCGTTTCTTGAGCAATCGAAAAGCCAGACCCTGGCCAGCCGACTGTTAGGTTGCTCACCTCTGCACAGTTTTTTCCGGGTAACCCTGCCCATGGCCCGTCCCGCCATCATTACCGGTCTGGCGCTTATGGGCATGGAAGCCCTGGGTGATTTTGCCACGGTAAGCTATTTTTCCGTGCCCACATTAACCACGGCGGTATACGACACCTGGCTAGGTTATGGCAGCCTGAATGCGGCGGCAAAAATCTCGGCCATGATGTTGCTGGTGGTCATGTTGTTGATCAGCATGGAAAAATACAGCCGTCGTAAACAGCAGCTGTACCAGAAAAATACCGGGCAGGAGCAGCGGGAGTTGATCGAGCTTTCTGGCTGGTCAAAATGGCTGGCTATCGGCTGGTGCTGGCTGCTGGTCACCCTGGGCTTTTTGCTGCCTTCTCTGGTGCTGGTGGAGTACCTGATTGTCTATTTCGATGATTCATGGAGCAGTGCTCTGTTTGAATATGGTATCAACAGTCTGATGGTTTCCGGTTCCGCAGCTGCTGTTGCCTGCTTTATTGCCTTGTTCCTGGGCGTTTATCAGCGTTTACAGCGCACGAGCTTGTCCCGTATCCCTGCTCGCCTGGCCTCCACCGGTTACGCCCTGCCGGGCAATGTTCTGGCCATTGGGGTACTGATCCCTCTGACGCTCTCGGATAATGTGCTCAACGAACTGCTGATTCACTGGCACCAGTCACCGGTTGGGCTTATTTTCAGTGGCTCTGCCATTACCCTGGTGTTTGCCTACGTGGTGCGGTTCTCCGCTGTTGCGGTTGGCAGCGTTGAGTCCAGTCTTGGGCGAGTGTCTCCTTCACTGGATATGGCCAGCCGAACCCTGGGGTGTAACCCCGGGGAAATGGTCAAGCGTGTGCATCTGCCGTTGATCCGTAAAGGCATGCTGGCAGGGCTGCTGCTGGTATTTATTGAGGGTATGAAAGAGCTGCCTGCCACACTGCTACTGCGCCCCTTTAATTTTGAAACACTGGCCACCCGGGTCTTCCAATATGTGTCTGATGAGCAGCTGGAATATGCGGCACCTGCCGCATTGGTGCTGGTTCTGGTAGGATTGGTGCCCCTTATTATGCTTAATCGCTCTCTGGAAAGGCAGGAACAGCAATGAGTGCCCTGAACATCACTGAACTTGCCTGTGCTTATGATCGGTCAGCCAGAAAAAGCAGCGCCACTGGCGATCCTCTGGTCCTGTCCGGGGTAAACCTGGCCATAGAGGATGGTGAAATTGTCTGCCTGCTGGGTCGCAGTGGCTGTGGTAAGTCGACCTTATTAAAAGCGATCGCCGGTTTGATTCAACCGGTATCCGGCACCATTGAACTGCATGGCCGGGAAGTCAGCTCAGCTGCCCGGGTAACACCGCCAGAGCAGCGGGGCATCGGCATGATCTTTCAGGATTATGCCCTGTTTCCCCACCTGACGGTGTTTGACAACATCAGTTTTGGACTTAACAGTTTTGGACTTAAGGGTGCCTTCGGCCAGAACCAACAGACCTCCGAACAGGTCAGGCAACGGGTTCAGGATATGCTGCAGCTGGTGAATCTTTATGGTCTTGACCAGCGCTATCCACATGAACTGTCCGGAGGGCAGCAACAACGGGTGGCCATCGCCAGGGCACTGGCCAACGAGCCTTCCATTCTGTTGCTGGATGAACCGTTTTCCAATATCGACAGCCAGGTCCGTCAGCATCTGGTCAGGGAAATACGGGATATTCTGAAGCAGCAAAAAGTCGCCGGACTGTTTGTGACCCACAGTCGTGAAGAAGGTTTTGCTTTTGCGGATACCATCGCCGTCATGGGGCAGGGCAGAATCATGCAGCAGGGGACGGCCTTCGATATCTATCACTACCCTGATAACCGTTTTATTGCCGACTTTATGGGGGCCGGAAATGTTCTGCCGGCCACCATTGAAGATGAGTTTCATGTGAGCACCCCGCTGGGCGTTGTGGCATCCACCCAACCGCTCTCTGTGGAAAAGGCAGGCACAAGCCTGGAGTTGTTTATCCGGCCACAGATGGTGGCCCTCTCGGCTGTGGATAAATCTGAAGGCTTACTGTCTCAGACCTCTGCCGATACTTTTCCACAGGCAACGATTACCCGGCAGCAGTTTATGGGCAAAAGTATACGCAGCGAGATTCATCTGGACTGTTGCCAGGGGAGTTATCAGCTGGTGGCAGAGCATTCAAACCCGGTAGCCGGGAATGCCAACGTTCAACTGAACATTATTCCCCATGATCTGGTGTTGTTTGATGCTGATGGCCTGAACGCACGGCGAAAAAGAGGAACCGCACCATGATGCCCAGACATAACTGATGTCAGGCTAACCCGGATATTTCAGAAACTTGCTCCCGTTTGTCCTTTGCCGCTCTAAGTGAGTTTTGCTCAGTCGACCGTACTCCCCGGTACGGCGCTCCCTCACAAAATCCCTTAGAGCGACAAAGTCCTGAGAATTATTTCAGATATGACTTCTCTGGACTAACCTCTATCAGATTTTTCCGGAGTGATCTGATGAGAGAGTCTATCTTGCCATTGCCTCCTGCACAGGAAAAACCAGATGAACCTTGTCTGAGTGAAACGAATCCGGTTATTCCTGAACAATCAGCTCATTTTCACAGGTGGAGTATTACCTCGCTACCGGTGGAATTATTGTTGAAAATTACCGGTTATTTACCGCTTAAGGACGCGTGTAATTTGGCACTTGTTTCCAGAAGAATGCACACTGTCCTGAATGAATATGGATTATTTGAAGTTGTTCGGTGCTACGGGAATCTGAGTAAGAATGAACAGCTGTTTTACCGGGGTCTGAGTATTACCAATCAACCACTGATTCATCATCTGCGGACATCAAAAATACAAGTCATTGCCGGGCAATCGTATTGTACTGAAAATTTTCCGGCAATCTGCGCATATCACGCTGATCATTTACGCAATGAAACCATTAATGCCACCTCACTTAAATTTGTGCTGCAAAACTCGTTTGGCAGGGAAGATAACATTAGTGAATACTATCTCAATGAGAATCACAGTCGGCTGCTCATTAATGATAGTCACAGCTCTCAGTGTTCTATCTGGACGGCGGGAAGTGATGGTTGCTGGAGCAGGGAATTCACCATTAAAGCTCGCAGTTTCTTCGAATGCTTTAACAGCATTGATCGATACCATGGCAATACTGTTTTTATACCTGTTGATCCTCCCCCCTCTGATAGATCTGCTTTTAAAACCTATGGTGCTAAAGACGCTTTACTGTCGATTATTCAGCGGGATGGGAAAGGCTTATGGACTGAAACAAAGCGAATGACTGTCGCTGAGCTTTTTCCCGATCCTTATGGAATAAAAAGCCTTGATTTCAGCTTTTTATCTTTTCAGATTTCACCTGATGGGAAATCTCTGATTTATTCTGAATCTTACCGGATGAGCCTGATTTTAGGCCAGCAATTGAATGGTCAATGGCAAAACAACGGTGTTTGCATCGGACGTCGCAGTATTTTCAGCCCGGACAGTAATCATATTGCCATAAATTGTGGAAGATATATCGATTTCTATGGAAAAAGAAAGGATGGCCGTTGGTTAGCCAACGGGAAACTGGAATTTAGCATGCCTACCATGGCTCTGACAGAAGCGAGAAAAAGAGTAGAGGATTATTGTGGTTTTGACACCATTCAATTCAGTCCGGACAGTCAACATTTTGCTGCATGCTTCAATGATGCCGGGGAAGATTCCGACGACATGGATATAAATGTAGAGGATTTTTTCGTGGTTGTTTTTAGTCTTGGTGATAACGGTCGATGGTCTGAAGCATTAAGAATCACCAAACATCAGCCGCAACCCGTTGATATTATATCGCTGGACGTAACCTTCAGTCCCGATAGCCGGTATCTGGTTGTTCATGGCGAAGATAATTTTGATATCTGGCATTTAACGGATAACAACGGTTGGGTAGCGGAAATAAAAGATCATGACTATTTCCAGAAGTCCCGCTGGGTTTTGCCTAATTCAATGGTGACATTCAATGTGGACTCCTCGGTATTTGTGCTGTTTCAGGAGGGATCTGCAATGATCTGGCAATTGGACGGGGCCGGAATGTGGCACTGCCAGCACATGTTTACTTATATTTGTGACAGGGGATATCCTCGCAGGTATGCAAACTCCGCTGTTCCTACTGCCCAGAAGCTCAGCCCGGACGGACACTCGATTATTTGTACTGACGATCGGGGGAGGCTGGATATCCAGGTGCAAAAGAAATACGGTGAATGGGTCCGGCAAACCCCGGACTCTGATTTACGACTCTGTGAACCTGATTTTAATCACAGTGGGTCCCTTTTTGTCGGCCTTGATGTTAACGACAAATCTTGCCTGGTTGTACTGGGCATAACCCCAAAGGGTACCTGGCAGGAAAAGGGCCGCCTGCAAGCGGAGGGTTACATTGACAGCTTCAAATTCAGTCCTTGCGGTCACTCCATACAGGTCAGCTCTATGGATGGCGACCAGAAAATCCTGTCTTTTTGGCAGATCGAGCGGGAACCTGACAGGCAACAAAGAATGCATTTACCGAGATCCCGGGAGGTTGACCAGGAATAGCCACCGTATGAATGTAGCAGCAGCTGCCCGATAGGGCAGTCCATTCTCAGACAGCCTCTTACACCAGACTGCTTGCCCTTCTTTAATCTGAATTTCAAGGACTATTCTACCAACCTTGTAGATAGAGGCCGGTGGAAAAAAGACTACCCATTTTCTCCTTTGCCATTGGGCAGAAAATCCGTATTGCTCAGCCAGTGGATAAAACCGGGTGGTTGATTGACCGGAAAGACGTCTTCGTGCATCAAGTCATTAATGATGGTTGCTGAGCGCCAGGCCGTGAGACTTAACTGCGGCTCAACAATGCCGTGACTGTGTAAACCGGCATTCACCGCATAAATCCGTCGGTCTTCCGGGCCATCCCAGGCCACTTTAAAACTTGGGGATAGCTTGAATCGATTTTGCTGATCCATCGTTAACTGTTCCCGAATCGGTTCCAGATACTCAGGCAGTGCATTCTGAAAGCCAGTACATAGAATAACCACGTCAGCGGCCAGCTGTTCATCGCATTCTGACAATGCATTGAATAAACGCAGATCATAATAGCCTGTGGACGTTAAGGACATATCTGCTAACGTTCGATCCGGCAGCAATTGCCAGCTCATATCGCCATTGCCCAGATAGGTTCGGTCATAAAGCTCCCGGTAGAGTTCCAGCAGATAGGCCGGGGTAATTCCATCACTTGCCAGCTTTTGATAATTGACGATGCGCTCTTTTTTATCACCGGGCAGTGACAGAAACTGGCCGACATAGCCCGGAGTGAAATACTCATTGGTAAAGGGACTTTCATCCAGGGGTTCAAAGCCCGCTCGCCGGGATACCCAGTTCACCTGAGCAACCTTTCCCCATTGGCCTCGCAGACAGTTCAGGAAGACTTCGGCCCCGGTCTGTCCGCCACCAATAACCGCCACCCGTTTATTGGCTAAATCTACATCCTGAGTCATCAGGCTACCGGCATGGAAGCAGTGCGGGCCAAGCCATCGCCGGGTACACTGCGGGGTATAGGGTGATTTACCGGTGCCCAGACAGAGATTTCTGGCTTTAAAGGATTGATGGTCAGACTTCAGCACAAAGTGATGATCGGTAAAGCTGACTTCCCGAATTTCAGTATCAAACGTGACCGAACTCAGGTTATTTGCCACCCAGCTCAGGTATTCAACAAACTCTGTACGACTGATGACCATTTTTTCGGTGGAGAGAAATGAGTAAAAACGCCCTTTATTGACCAGAAATGAAATAAACGACCATGGGCTTGTTGGCTGAACAGCAGTAACCAGGTCTTTCAGGCAGGAAGTTTGCATATGAGCCCCCGGAAGCATTAAACCCGGATGCCAGCCAAAGGTTGCTTTTTTGTCAAAAAACCGGGTTGAAATGGTGGGCTGACTATCCAGCAGGGCGGCCAGGCTCAAATTGAATGGCCCGGCACCCAGTCCAGCCAGTTCCAGAATATCGGTTTCGCAATCCGTGATTTTTTGCAATCTCATCGTACTTCCCTGAATGTCGTTGCTAATGGGTTGTTAAGCGGTGTACCCAGTTCCGGCAGTGGACGTTCACTGGCGTCACCATAACCCTGTTTGAATCGGACTCTGTTCAGGCAAACACGGGCCATTTCCGGTTGGAACAGGTCAAACAGTTTAAAGCGCCCGTTCAGTTCCGGATGTGCTTTCATATACAACTGCAGTTGTTTACCAAGGAGTCCGTAAAAGTCCACCTCAGAAAATCCTTTTTCCGCCAGGCCTTTTTCTGCCAGGCAAGCGGAAATAAAGCGCAGAACGCTGACAAAGTGCCCAGTCTGCAAGTCATGAATAAGGTATTCAGCGGGCAGTCTCGTAGTCACTGAGCGGGCATAGTCACTCAGGCTTTCCAGCTCAGGAAAGTCCTGATCAATAAGACGCAAGTCCCCCTGAAAATCTTTAAGAGCAACACGGACAGGCTGATGATGCTCAAGAACCACCGTGACATTCTGGCCATGGGCCACCAGGCCAACACCGTATTTACAGAGCAAATGGTAGAGTGGGATGACCACTGAATTGAACAGTCGGGTCAACCATTGTCTGGCTGACAGCCCTGAACGGCGAATGTACTCATGGATGAGCGGTTCATTGAAACCATCCCGTTGAAACAGGGTGGAGATCAGGACAGCACGTTCAGATGTCTTGATTTTGTCGTGTACACTCTGTCGCCAGATGCAGCCCAGCATCTCATGATAACGATAGGGAGCATCCTCAACCTGGGTAAATATCGGGTTGGGGTAGAAGGCACCTGCGGGCTCTTCAAGGATGATGACGCCCCGGTTTGCCAGCGTTGGGTCAGTTTTCACAATATTGGCCAGCCACCTGGATATCATCGGCCCGGCCTTGATGTATTGACCGGGAATACCCCGATAGCAGGAGGTGTTTAAAATCGAGAGCGGCAGCTTAATGTTCAACTGTTTGGGTCTCTGCCGGTTTGATAGCGTACGCAGAGACTGTTGCGGCAACATCGGGTCACCAAAAGCCCCCAGATGAACGATACGACCCGCAGCAATCTCGCCAGCAAATAAATTCACCAGCTTGTTTTGCCATTGCCATGGGTGAACCGGCAGCAGGAAATACGCGTCTGCTGTTAAATTCATTCCATGAAAGACGTCTAAAAGCTTAGCCTGAGCGTCTGTATCAAGCACTGCCGACAATAATGCCTGCTCAGAAAGGTCATCTATTTTAGATAGCTGGCAATGGTTTCGGCTGACGGCCAGCCATTCCAGTTGAATCTCCGGCAGAAATTCGGTGGCATAGGCCTCATAGTCATTGCCCCCCCAACCGATACGGCCTTTGCTGACGGTCACTTTCGGGTGACCATCCAGATAACATTGGAGTTCATCATCGGTCAGGTCAATCAACTCAGCGGCAGTTTTTTGATGGTAGTTCTGCTGTACCCGAACTTCGGCCATCAGGGTGTTGGCCAGCTCTTCCAGAAAATTTGCCAATATTACCGACGTGAGATGAAGCTCTGTCCGGGCATCAATAAATAACTGACTGACATCCGAAAATGACGAGCACTGACCATCAGATCCGGTACGAATAATGGAGGCCGGGTCAATGATCAATTGATCCCAGACGGTTCGCCAGGCTGCAAACTGATAGCGGGTGCCACTTTGCAGCTCCAGGGTGAAATCACCGTTATCAAGCTCCAGTGGTGAAATTGCTTCTTCCCAGCTCAGTTCACTGAGACTTTTGGCCAGCAAACGTTGATTAGCCTGTAACCAGAAAGAGGAAGGTTTGGTCTTCAGTGGACTCTTCAGTAGACTCTTTAGTAGAGACTGTGTGACCGCCTGATTCATAGCTGTACCTCCCTGAAAAACGTACGTCGATAACCGTTTACCAGGGCTGCCCGTTTATGGGGGAAATCAAATGTTTTGACAAACGACCAGCCGGCAGGTGCCAGTAACTTCAATAAACGCCGATTGTCGGCCCTTGGCTCGCCAACCAATCGGCCGGTTCTCGGATCGTCCAGATAGAGGAAGTGGGTTATGGATTTGGTCCAGCTGTTGGAAAACCGTTTTCCCAGGAAGTCCGGGTTTCCCACCAGCAGATGAAAACCACGGTCCCATGGCTGGCAGTCATAATAGGGAGCAATGCGATCTTCCATCGCCCAGTAAAGCTCAAAGTAACCAAAAGGTTCACCGTTAATACTGCCCAACAGGGGCCAGGTTTTTCTGTCTTTGAGCAGCGTTTGCAGGTAGTTGCGCAGCTCTTCCCTGCTCTTTGCCAGTTCCCAGAACTCAGCAACTCGCGGCTGATTCATCCACTGATGAAAAGTGGCCAGGTCTTCCTCCGGATCAATGGAGCGGAACGAAATAGTGAGATCATTCTGATAGTCATAACGCTGATAAACGACACCGGAAGGTTGTAACGGCCGCAGTGGGTGGGAAATGCCATTGCTGTTTTCCGTCCAGATTTCTGGTGTCAGTACATTGTTGTTTTGCCAATGCCAAAGCGTACGATTCTGGTAAAAACCGGTTCTGACGTTGATGCTCTCCCCGGAGGTCTGATCGATATCATGTGGCCATGACCCAGACTCCAGCTGTTCAGATATCAGGGGAGACAAGTGAATTTGTTCCAGCGTTGGATGGTTTGCATACAGATAATCCAGGCCTGCCGCCATAAGATGATCGGGAATCCTGTCCTGCAGGTCGGAGCTATTGGCCGGAGAAATAACCAGCCTGTCGGTGCCAGAGATGCTCAAATGCAGTGAAGTGGTAGCATCATTGATCAACAGTGTGTTGGTGCTGAGAGGCTTCAGTGTTATCTCCGGATGCAGAATACCCGGCAGTGTTTTTCCCGGAAGTTTCATTGTTGTTGTCATTGCTGTCCCTGTTTACGGATTTTTGGCGATTAAGGTAGAAGTTCGTCCTGTGACAACCCCACGAGTGGGTTTGATAGCGGGTGATACACTGCCAGAGGATTTTCCAGGGTGTTCTCATTCATATCGCAGTAAGAGCAATAAAAGTTGCCTTTTGACCAGAGTTCAGGACTGTTGAGAATGTAGTCCAGACAACCTGTATCTCTGGGATCAGACGCTCTGAGTTTCATCAGAAACTCTCTCAGAGCCATCAGCAGTGAAGATTCTGAAGTGACTTGCCCGGCCCCAAGGGCACTGATGACACCAAAGGTGGAATTGATGATCAGATAATAGGTAAACAACCAGTTGCCCAGTTCACCATCCACATGATGCTCCTGCTGTCTGGTTTCTGCTGAGATCGTCTCCGCCAGAAGTTCACGGGCGGTATGGCTGTAGCCCGTTCCCTGGCAATCACGGAAATAGACTTTCCGGGGATAACCCTGTTTCAGAGTGATCAACAGGTTCTGCTGATGGGCACCAAATAAAAGACCAAAGTCTGACTGCCCGATCATTAGCGGTTCTACGACGGTTGACAGGTATTGGTTAAACCAGCGAACAGCTATTCTTTCTGGTGGAAGCTGCTCTTTGTCAGCCAGTTTCCGGATCAGTGAAACCAGCTTTGATGCACCGTCAGGATTATCCTGGGTCAGGCTCGCCAGTAACTCGGTTGACCTCAATGTTTGAACGTTATTGAATGGATTTTCCCGCAGAACCATCATGGTCTCTGGCAATATCTGTCCATCCGGTCCCCTGATCGCCCCATGGGCAGGCTCGGTGATCACCTCAAAGTCCGGGTAGCGCTGCTTCATTTCCGTGCCAATGGACGTATGATATTTCACCTGATGGATCTCTTTGCCGCGAATCACCTCTTTAGGTAACAGGTGGCGCACAGAGTTGGTCAGTTTTACGCTGAGTGAATACTTCAACATGAAAGACGCGTGGCTGGCATGCAGGGAACGCACGGATGATGTTGCTCTCCAGTCACTGCCCTTTAATCCATAATCAACCAGTTTTTTTTCCTGAATCAACTGACGTATATAGTTACTTTTCAGCCACTGTTCAGCCTGCCATGGATGGGCAGGCAAGAGCGTTTGATGCTCCGGGGTTCCATGGAGTAATGCAGCTGGAAAGTTCTGGTCTTCTTCTGCCAGTTGTCTGGTCAGTTCACTGAACGACAGTGTATGAACACTGTCGGCATCGAGCAGGTCGGAGTCTATGGCAAACCAATGTAGCTTGAAGCTGCTACCAAACTCAGGCATATACCGGGCGGCATCATCCCGACTGAATTGATCATAACTTTTCGGGCAGGGATGGACAGAGTGCCCTGCCAGCAGTGACTGTTCTGAAGTCTGAAAATCCCCGGGAGCATTAAAAATAGCGTCTAATGATGGCTGACGGACTCTCAGATTGGTTTCAATATTGTTAACACTGTGATGAACCCGTTCCAGGAAGTTTCTCCGGCTCTGTGGATCGCTCTGCCAGAGAATATCCCCACTGACCAGCAACTGAACGGCCTCTATAAAAGTGATGGGAGTAGCCGTTGCTTTTGCCGGGCTCGATAAAATGACTGGCATTAAAAACTGGTGACGCCCGGTTATTGAAAAGTGACTGATACATACCAATAGCGATACATCATGAACAGGGATATTGATCACATGATCAATGTTCTTCCCGATGGCAGAGTTCAATTGTGATCGATAACGCTCTATCACTTTAAACTCATTAACTTTATGTAATGTCCAGCCTTGCCATTCTCGCAGGAGCGCATTAAAAAAACAGTTAGCGCTCAGCACTTCAGCCTGGTTTCTGACAATAGCCGCATCACTTCGCCGTTGAGCATCCACGCTATCGGGGGATATGCCGGACATTATTTTATCAGCCGACGATTTCAGTATTGAATCTGAGGACATCATTATTATTTCAGTTTTTATGGTTCAACGAATTACGCTCTCATCAACAACGTTGTTGAGAGTTAGTTATTAAAAGTTTTAATAGGGGTTGGTCATCAATTCTTAACTTATTCACCAACCCATTTTCCTTTTCAACGGTCTGTTATTTTCACTTTTTAAAATCGATCCCGTTCTGGATTGGGTTGTCATCCTATATGATAACAATTATCATTTGCAACAAATTGAATAATAAATGTGCAGCATTGAGAATTGAACATGCCGGAAAATGCGTTATATCACGTTTCAACAGACACCCATTCCGGGCAGCGCTCTTTCGGACAACGCTCTTTCGGACAAAACCCTGCCCGGAATAACTTCTGTCGTTTGATCGCGGTATTCCTGCTGGGAACTGGCCAGACAACACTGCTGATCAGCCTGCCAGCCATTCTGGAAGAGACTGGAATTGGCTATGGTGTGCTCAGCACCATGGTTGCTCTCGGTACAGGATTGTTTATCGTATCGGCCCCCATCTGGGGACGGATATCAGACAGATATGGTCGTATACCTGTAATCATCTCGGGTACTGCCGGCATAGCCCTGAGCTTTTTGATGCTGACCCTGTCTATTCAGGGAGTAGTGTCTGACGTGCTGAATCAACAGCAGGCAATTTTCTTAATGTTCTCTGCCCGCATCGTCTATGGGCTGCTTGCATCTGGCTTGTACCCGGCAGTTCAGGCATGGGTAATTGACGACAGTAGTCCGTCAAATCGAGCCAGAATGCTCAGCCGCATCACCGCCAGTATTAATGTAGGTCGGCTATCAGGCCCCCTGGTGCCAGCCATATTCATCAGCTGGGGAAGTGCTTTTCCCATCGGTGTCGTATCGCTGCTGGCTATGGTTCTCTTCATTCTGCTAGTCATTTTACCCGTTGTATCAGTCAGGCATGACAAGATGTCAGCAGCCAGTAATGGCAATGTGCGCTTATTGGGATTAATGACAGAGACCTGGCCGTTGCTGTTACTGGCGTGCTCAGTCACTACGTTGTTTGGGTTTCTGCAATACCTGGCCGGTCCCCGACTTCATCTTATTGTTCATGACGGAGTCACCACCACCCGATTACTGTCAATCCTGATGATGCTGGCAGCACTGTCGACCATTATTGCCCATCTGGTCGCTGCCCGGTGGGTTCAGCGAAATCTGGTCATGGCATTGAAGTGTGGGAGTGTGTTGTTGCTGATCGGCAGTATGTTCATGGTGACCGGTGAGCGCCTGTTCTGGCTGGCCAGCGGACTGACCATCAGCGCCGCTTCGGTTGCTTTATTAACCCCCGCCTATACGGCATTGGCATCTGCTCAGGCCAGCAGTCAGCAGGGTGCTCTTACCGGCATGCTCACTATGATTCATACCATTGGCTATACGCTGGGTGCTTTGCTGGCCGGCACGATGAACAGTAATGGCTGGCAGCAGGAGTTGGTCGGGGTGCTGGTTGCCAGCGTATCACTGATGATCACTTTTTTATGGGTTGATCATAAACACGGGAAGTCATTATGTCTGCGATTCAAATGATGGGTTGGCCCATGGTTACCATCCGCTTTAATGCTCCGGCAACGGATCAGGATGCACAGGATTGGTTACATGAGTTATCCGGGCTTCTGGACAGAAAAGAGCCCTTCAGCATGGTAATACATGCACAGCCTAATAGTGAATTTTCACCTGTAGCCCGTAAATTGCTTGGAGTCTGGTTTAAGGAGAAACGGCAGTTGCTGGGCTTATATTGTTCCGGTGTCGCCAGACTGGTTGGCTCGGAACAAGAGGGCGACCGTGTGGTCAGTAAAAACATGCAAAATGCCATGCCGTTTCCCATGAAGGCGTGCCTGGATTGGAGCGAAGCAAGGGATTGGGCAATGGATCGAATACAGGATAACAAGAAAATTACTTGAAGGATCAAATGATAATCAATATCATTCGCAACCATCTCAAAACAACTGATCAATAAACCAGCAGAAAACGGATCAGCCTGAGACAAACGAAACAGTTCATCAAAAAAGAAAAATGGATGTCTAATCATACACTCTGCCTTAATCAGGCAAGTTACCGTGTTAATGGCAAGCAGGTGATCAAGCCGATCAGCCTTGAGTTGGCTCCCGGCAGAATAACCGCCATTCTCGGACCTAATGGTTCGGGCAAAAGCACGCTGTTAAAGATGCTTTCCGGTTTGATCACGCCCGATAGCGGAGCAGCGTTACTCGCTGGAAAACCGCTGGTGCAATGGCACAGAAAAGCACTGGCCCGGAAGCTGGCACTGTTACCTCAGCACTCACCCGTGCCCTTGGGAATGTCAGTTTCTGAACTGGTCGCCTGTGGCCGTTACCCCCATGCAGGCCCCTTTGGCCGGATGAAAGCCAGTGATCACCGGGCAATCAACACAGCGCTGGCTCGGGTAGATATGGTGGACTTCGCCAAGGAACGGGTCGATCACCTGTCCGGGGGAGAAATGCAGCGGGTATGGCTGGCAATGGTACTGGCCCAGGAGACCGGCATTTTATTGCTGGATGAGCCCACCTCATGGCTTGATATTGCCCATCAACTCCAGCTGCTCGATATCGTCCGGACGTTGAACCTTGAGCAAAATACGACAGTCGTCTGGGTTCTTCACGACCTTAATCAGGCGCTGCAATTCAGTGATGATGTGGTGTTGATGAACCAGGGAGAGCTGGTACGACAGGGCAGGGCGGACCGGGTAATCGACACGGACGTTATTGCTGATGTGTTTGGTGTTAAAACCACCAGGGTTCAGCCAGAAGGTTATGATCACCACCTGTTTTTGCCATCAGCGAACAGTTCACCAGAGCCGTTGCCGAGTGTATCCGACAAGGAAGTTGCCTGAATGTCAGTATCTTTCAATGCCAGGCTACACGCTGCTTTTACCTTACTCTTGCTACTCACCACTGCGGCTCAGTCAGCCGGGGCATCATCTTTCGATTCAGGCGAAAAAAGACCCGATAAGATTGCCGCCCTTAATTGGACCCAGGCGGAAATGTTGCTGACCCTGGGCATTACACCTGCGGGGGTCACGTCAATCAAAGGGTATAAGGAGTGGCAATCCAATAGTCCGATAATGCCAGACGGGGTTCAGGAGCTGGGCTTAAGATCCGAACCATCACTTGAGGCCATTGCGGCGCTCAAGCCGGATTTAATACTGGGCTACCAATGGCGACACAATCGAATTATTGCAGAGCTGGAAGCCATTGCTCCCACGGTGCTGTTTACCCAGTATCCCACAACAGACAACCCTTCAAACTACTACCACAGGATGCAGAGTGTCTTTCGCTCTGTCGCCCGGCTGACCGATCAGACGACTCTGGCTGAGGAAAAGCTGCGGGAAATGGAGCAGCTAATGGGTCAGGCACGGCGTCGTATCCAGCAAGCCGGTATGACTGGACAGTCAGTAGTGGTTGGCAAATTTGTGGGAATGGGCCTTGGGCTCAGGGTCTATGCCGATGCGTCCATGGCGGGGGCCATCGTTAATGAGCTGGGTCTGGTGAATAGCTGGCACAGCGCTCTGCCCGGGCGGGACTTTACCCATGTTGACCTGTTAAAGCTGACCACCATTGGTGATGCCAGCCTGCTTATTATCGGTAGTCAGCCTGATGACCTTCCGGCCATGACCCGTTCTCCGGTATGGCAGGCTATCCCGGCGGTCAGGGAAGGGCGGGTTCACTATTTGCCGGCACTGTGGTCCTTCGGAGGACCGTTGTCCGCAACCCGCATGGCAACGGCAATCGTGTCACAACTGGCACCGGAGGCATGATGAGTTACTCCGTACCCTTTAAAGCAACCAGCGTCTTCCTGTCGGTATTTCTGCTGTATGTGGTGGCCGTGGCAATATCATTAATGACCGTCCCATCAGGCATTGACCCCAGTTTGCTGGTTGATATGCCATTTTTTCCATCGTCAGTACCGGGCGGAAGTATCCGCGAGCATCAGCCCCTCAATGCAACCATTGTTACCTGGTTGTTACTGCCCAGAACCCTGATGGCTTTACTCTGTGGTGCAGCCCTGGGCGCGGCCGGAGTACTGATTCAGGGCGCAACCAGGAATCCCTTTGCCAGCCCTGCAACCCTGGGCGTTAATGCCGGGGCCATGGTTGCGATTGTGATGGGATCGGTATTGCTGCCGGATATTACCGGGCAATACCCGGTCGTGGTGGCATTTACCGGCGCAATAATCACCACATTACTGGTCTTCCGTCTGGCCAGTGCCATCAGCAATTCACCGGTTAACCTGGTGCTGGTGGGGATGGCAATCACCCTCTCTTTTGGTGCTATCAGTGCTGGCATGCTGATGTTTTTCGAAAACCGTCTGGATGGGTTGTATACCTGGGGGGCCGGTAATCTCTCCCAGTTCGATTTTCAGGCGGTTCAGCACAGCTGGCCAATAATCCTGCTGTTCACCCTTATCGCGTTATTCTTTGCCCGGCAACTTGACCTGATTACCCTGGGGGCAGAACAGGCCCAAACCCTTGGGGTAAATGTACGACATACCGTTGGCTTTTCGTTGCTGATTGCCGTGATCCTGTCTTCTACCGTTGTCAGTCAGGTAGGGATGATCAGTTTTGTTGGCCTGATCGCACCTCATATTGCCCGGGGCCTGGGCTGTCAGCCGGTATGGTCGCGACTGCTGCTGGCTTCGGTGGTGGGGGCATTGTTGCTGCTCAGTGCTGATATCGCCGCACGATTGATCCCGATAATGGTCTCGGACTCCCATTACAGCTTTCCCGCTGGCGTCATGACCACCATTGTTGGAGCCCCGTTTATGATTTTTCTACTGACGCGGAGAAACCGGGTCGGTGCACTGGGGACAACGCCGGGAGAAACAGGTATACGCGCACTGTTCTCTATGAATCCGAACCGCACTCTGGCAGTTCTGTCCTTACTGTGTCTGATATTGATGGGATTGAGCCTGTTCAGCCAGATAGAGATGACGTTTATGCATCTGCGCTGGCCCAGGGTCATGAGCGCTGCGTTTGCGGGTGCGGCACTTGGGGTTTCCGGTCTCGTGTTACAAACATTAACCCGAAACCCACTGACCAGCCCGGACGTATCGGGATTAACGACAACCGCTGTTTTATTTATTGTTCTGGGTGCCGTCCTCTACCCGGGAATAGACAGTTTTGGTTTAATGCTGTTAGCCATATCCGGCAGTGGTATTGCGTTGATCCTGTTGCTGACCCTGAGCCGTCTGACCGGTTTCAATCCACTATTATTTGCCCTGGGCGGTCTGTGCCTTTCGGCGGTTGCCACCACCCTGATCAGTATGGTGCTGGTTCTGGGCAGCAACCAGTCCAGTGAAGTGCTGA
Organism: Endozoicomonas sp. ALC013; assembly: GCF_049310205.1. Classification (NCBI taxonomy): domain Bacteria; kingdom Pseudomonadati; phylum Pseudomonadota; class Gammaproteobacteria; order Oceanospirillales; family Endozoicomonadaceae; genus Endozoicomonas; species Endozoicomonas sp. ALC013. The sequence goes on from NZ_JBLYNS010000017.1 coordinate 20,843, forward strand.
TCTGGCTGTCCGGCAGCACCTATGCCGTGACGGATGAACGCACCTATCCCCTGTTTTCAGCCGTTATCATCCTGCTTCCCATTTTGTGGATGATGTGGCGCAGGCTCGATATTCTTCAGCTTGGTGCTTATCTGCCCACACTGCTCGGTATTCGTGTATCCGTAACCATTGCGCTGCTGCTGGTAATCGTCGCGTTGCTCAGTGCTTTCAGTGTGGCTGCCGTAGGCGGGGTGTCCTTTGTCGGACTGATGGCTCCCCATATCTGCAGAGTGACCGGTATGTCCAGTCACCGCCATCTTATTCCTGCCGCGGCCATTACCGGGGCATTGTTACTGGTCAGCAGTGACTGGTTATCACGAACCGTTATCGCTCCCTTTGAAATACCCTCAGGCCTTCTGGTTTCCGGTGCCGGTGGTATTTACTTCATTCTTCTGCTGCTCAGCGGAAAATACATCCAGCAACGTTAATTTAATAAAAGAAGTAAAGAGGCCTGCAGGAAGCAGGTCCTGCATAACTACAAGGACTTAATAAGAATGACAATCATTACTCATGGAAAAGTCGAAAAATGACGTGTAAAAAAATACCTCTGCCACTCATGGCGGCGATTTCTCTGGTTACCGCCGCTCAGGCGACCGCAGCTTCAGAGACAGCGGTGACCACCGTGGACCAGATAGTGGTTACCGCCTCCCGGTCAGAATCCAGCATTTCCAATATTTCTGGTACGGTTCAGGTAATCGGCCAGCAGGAGATTATTCAGCAGTCCCAGCCGGGACAGAAGCTGGCGGATGTTCTTGAACAGGTGATTCCAGGGTTTGGACCCAGCACGCAAACGGTGACAGACAGAACCCAAAGCCTCCGTGGCCGGAAAGTATTGGTCCTGATCGATGGCATATCCCAAGCGGAGAACCGTCAGATCAGCCGACAACTGAACTCTATCCGGCCAGAAAATATTGAACGCATCGAGGTTATCTCCGGTGCCAGTGCAATTTATGGTGGTGGCGCTACTGGCGGGATTATCAATGTCATTACCCGTAAGCCTGAAACCGATGAGCTGCAGTTTGCTTCGGAAGCAGGATTCAAAGTATCCGGTGATGAACTGACCACCTGGACACTTAACCAGAATATCAGTGGCCGCTCCGGTGCCTTTGACTATCTGTTCAGTGGCACCTATGAAAGTCGTGGTGGTATTTTTGATGCAGACGGTAACCGGGTTAACCCTGATCCATCCCAGGTCAGCCGCATGGATACCGATAGCAAAGATGCGCTGATTAAACTTGGGTATGACCTGACCGACCAGCAGCGACTGGAGGCAACGCTGCAATTCTTTGATGACCAGATGGATTCTGATTTTGCACCCGATATTTCATCCGTACCTGGTGGCAATATTGCCGACTCACCCGCAGCCCTGAAAGGACTTGAGCTGGAAAAACAGCCTTACAGTCAGCGACAGTCTATTGACCTTGTTTATAAAGACGACGATTTTCTGGGCAATAACCTTCAGGCACAGACCTACTATCGTGGGCGTGAAGCCCGATTCTTTCCCTATCCCAACGTCATTCGAGGAGTAGGTACATTTATAAACCAATCGACGTCTACCGCTGAGGTTTTTGGAGTAAAACTGAACCTTGACCGTTCGCTGAATAATCAGCTCAAGCTTTCCTACGGCCTTGATTATGATGTGGACGATGGCGAGCAAAGAGGGCAGCTGCATGATTTAGCAAAATATATAGCCAGTGGTGGCAGAGTTATTGAGCCCACAGGCCCAGAGTATGAATATGGTCCTGATGTTGAAACCAAAACCCTTGGGCTTTATTTGCAAACCTCCTATGATTTAACCTCACAGCTGACGCTGAATGGCGGTATCAGGTATGAGCGTGCAAGGCTGGATATCAGTGATCATATGCCTCTCGCTGAAACTTGGATTGCACAACAATTAGGGATAACAAAAACTCCACTGGAAGGTGCCGTTAGAAAATACGACGATACGCTGTTTAATCTTGGCTTCGTCTTCCATCTGAATCAAAGTAATGAGCTGTTCGCTAATTACTCACAGGGTTTTGATGTACCCGATGCGTCGAGAATTCTGCGTGATACGGTCTCCCCGGTTAGTCGTCTTCCTAATAGCCTGCCGCTCCCGCGAACCAATATTTCTGAAGCAAACCTCGATGCCATCAAGACGGATAGTTTCGAGCTTGGATGGCGGGGCAGCTTTGACAATATCTTTGCCAATGTCTCCGTCTTCTACAACGAATCGGACAAAACCATTGCCTTTAATGAAGATTACAATGTAGACCTGCTGGATCAAAAAAGAAAAGTCTACGGTATTGAGGGTGCTATTGAATATTTCCTGAATGATTACTGGTACGTCGGGGGTACTTACGCCTTTACTGAAGGACGCAGCTATTACAAGGAAATAGGGGAGTGGCTGGACCTGCAAGCAGCGGATGTCTCACCGGAGAAATTTACAACATTTGTCGCTTATGATCAGGGAGATCTTAATGTCCGCCTGCAATCCATGACCTTCCTGGATTATGACAAGGGGAAAAGTTACAGCTCTTCCAGCCAGACGGTGACAGACCGTGAAATTGATGGATACACAACCGTTGACCTTCTGGTTTCCTACGACCTTCCCATGGGCACCCTTAAAGCAGGAATAACCAACCTGTTGAATAAGGACTACGAAACCGTATACAGCCAGTGGGCCAGGACAACCTACAATGGTATCAGTGCACACAAGGCTGAAGGTCGAGCCTATAACCTGAGCTACCGGGTCGAGTACTGATAAGGCATCAAGAGCCTGTTGACATTTCGTTGCGGGCTCAGTTTGTCAGGTTGCTGATATACGACAGCTTGTTTTTACATTATCAATCAACGAATTCTCTTCTTTTTCGTGGGAGGTGAGCAGGAATCCAGCCGCCCACCGGTCTGGGCTGAGTTCAACCGGTTGTGTTTTCCATGGGGTGTCACCCTCCGTCGCTTCTCTTCGGGTTTGTTAAGACGCCACACCCTTATGGTCCCGTCAAGAGAACAGGAAGCCAGCCCCCCATCAGGCAATGCTGTGACGGATGTCACACACGCGGTATGCCCCTTCAGTATTGCCACGCATTGCTGATCGTCTGGCTTGCTCAGATCCCACACTCTTACGCTCAGATCACCAGGACCCGAGCAGGAAGCCAGACGCCCATCGGGCAATTGCGTGACTGACAACACTATGCCGGTATGCCCATTCAGCGTCGCCACGCATTGCTGGCCGTCGGGCTTGCCCAGATCCCACACCTTTACGGTATTGTCAAAAGATGAACAGGAGGCCAGCCGCCCATCGGCCAATACCGTGACTGACACCACCCAGCCAGAATGCCCTATCAACGTCGCTACGCATTGCTGACCGTCGAGCTTGCCCAGATCCCACACCTTTACGGTCCCGTCATGAGCGCAGGAAGCCAGCCGCCCACCGGGCAATACCGTGACTGACCTCACCCAGCCGGTATGCCCATACAGCGTCACCACGCATCGCTGGCCGAGATCCCACACCTTTATGGTTTGATCAACAGAGCAGGAAGCCAGCCGCCCATCAGGCAATACCGTGACTGACTGCACCCAACCGCTATGCCCATACAGCGTCGCCACACATTGCTGGCCGTCTGGCTTGCTTAGATCCCACACCTTTACAGTCCCGTCATCAGAACAGGAAGCCAGCCGTCCATCAGGCAATAACGTGACTGAGTTCACCCTTTGAGTATGCCCAATTAGCGTCACCACGCATTTCCGCCGACCTGACCTGCCCAGATCCCACAACTTCACGGCCCGGTCATCAGCACCGGAAGCCACCAAACCATTGGCCAATGCCGTAACTGAGTTCACACTCCTGTTATGCCCTCTCAGAACGGCCACACAGGCTCTCCAGGCTTTGCTTCCCAGATCAGCAAAGTATTGATTGCTGACGAATCGGTAATAGGCAAGCCGTAATAAACGGTCATGAATTTTATTGCCTGGAACAGCGGGTATATGCCTGTTTCCAATTATTTTTCTATAGCCTTCAAAGGCAGAGCCATAATATTGAATGGCCAGTTTTTTCAGTTTTTCTTCTGTGTTGAACAGTGTCATTAAACGCTTATTTGTTAAAGCCAGGCTTCTAACATCAACGAAAGACAGGTTGTTAGAAATTTTAACCAGGAGTTCATTTGGCAATACCATTAAAGAAGACACCTGTTCTGGATGAACAACCGAAATCCCCGCAGTGGTTTTTTCCCCTGTCTGGTTGCCCGATGGATATGTTTCCCGGGGATAATGAGGGGAAGAACCGTTAGCACTATCAGCGATATTATTAGCCATGCAGTCTCTGACCAGTGAATAGCTCTAAAGTTCTTTTCCCGGAAATATAATATTTCAGTCTGCTTGAATTCAGGTTATATCACTCCGCCCTGATAAAGAGTAAAGCCTTATTCACCTCCTGACCCGACTATAAAAAATTCGTTAATTAATAAATGAATTAATGAGTGCATGAATCTGCTCCTGAAGACAGAAGAATAAGGGCTCGAGGCAGGCCATTGCGTGGCAACTTTCATTAAGATACCACTGCTATTTTTTACATCATTAAACGATTTTTCTTCTTTGTATGAGGAGGAACAAGGAGCCAGCCATCCATGACTTTGTTCATCCTGTCGATGTGCACATTCTACGCCGCCACGCATGGCTACCCTATTACATGGTTTCAATGAGTTTGACGTGTACAATCTCCGTTCACCCTGAGCGGAGTCGAAGGGTGCTTGGCACGATCTATCAGAGACCGGAGTTTCCGCCTTTAGGCCCTATGGGTCCTTCGACAGGCTTGGGACGAAGGGTGTGCGGAGGCACGACAACCCGTCAAACTCATTGAAACCATGTACTACCCGTTGGACTCTCTCAGATCCCATACCTTTACGGTATTGTCAGCAGAGCAGGAAGCCAGCCGCTCACCGGGCAATGACGTAACAAAGACCACCCAGTCGGTATGTCCATGCAGCGTCGCCACGCACGGCTCTCCGTCGGGCAAGCTCAGATCCCATACCCTTACGGTATTGTCAAAAGAGCAGGAAGCCAGCCGCCCATCGGGCAATAACGTGACTGAGTCCACCACACCGTTATGCTCACGCAGCGTCGCCACGCAGGGTTGCCCGTAAAGATTGCTCAGATCCCATACCTTGACGGTCTGGTCAGAAGAGCAGGAAACCAGCTGCTTACCGGCCAGTGGCGCGACTGAATTCACCCTGTTAGTATGCCCATTCAACGTTGCCACGCATGGAGGCCCCCGGAAATTGCTCAGATCCCACACTTTTACGGTATTGTCCTCAGAGGAGGAAACCAGCAGCCCATCAGGCAATTGCGTCACTGAATATACCCATGACTTATGACTTTCCAGCGTCGCCACGCATTGTTGCCCGTCGGGCTTGTTCAGATCCCAGATCTTTACGCTCCTGTCAGTAGCACAGGAAGCCAATCGCCCATCGGCCAGTGTCGTGATTGATTTCACCCTGCCAGTATGCCCATTCAGCGTCGCCACGCATTGCAGCCCGTCGGGCTGGTTCAGATCCCACACCTTCAGGGTCTTGTCATCAGAGCAGGAAACCAGCCGACCGTCGTGCAATGTCGTGACTGAGTTCACCCTGTCACTATGTCCATTGAGTGTCACCACGCATTGCTGCCCGTCGGGCTGGTTCAGATCCCACAGCTTCAGGGTCTTGTCAAAAGAGCAGGAAACCAGCCGCCCATCGGCCAATGCCGTGACTGAGCTCACCCTGTCAGTGTGCCCCTTAAGTGTCGCCACGCAGGTTTTTTGGGTATTAATTCCCAGAGACTTCAGGTATTTATTACTTGTGTTTCGATGATCAGCAAGCCGTAGGCAGGAAGCCGGTCGTTGATCGGCCAATGCGGTGCATGAGTTCATTTCGACGGTATACCTTTTCGACGCCACCCAGGCTTGCCAGGTATTATTTTCCAGAGAAGCCAGGTATTGATTGCTTAAGCATCGATGATAAGCAAGCCGTAATACCGGGTCATAAATTTCATTGTTCGGAACAGCAGGTATATGTATATCCCTGTCTTCAATCAGGTTTCTATAGGCTTCAAGGTCAGAGCCATAATATTGAAGGGCCAGTTTTTTCAGTTTTTCTTCTGTGTTGAAAAGTGTAATCAAACGCTTGCTGGTTGTAGCCAGGTGGCTAACATCAACGAAAGACAGGTAGTCGGAAATTTTAATCAGGAGCTCATTTGGCAATGCCAGTAAAGGCGACACCTGTTCCGGAGGAACAACCGAAACCCCCTTCGTAGTTTTTTCTATTGACTGGTTATCAGACGGGTTGCTTCCCTGATAGTGGTTAGGTGGAATATTATCAATATTAGCGATATTTCTTTTCACACCATTTCTGACCGGTGAACAGTTCTAAAGTTCTTTCTCGAAATGCAAAAATCAGCAGCCTGAATTCAGGTAATATCACTGGGCCCTGATAAAAAGTAAATCTCTATCCACTTCCCTACCCGACGATAAAAACGTCGTTAACTCAATAAATAAATGAATTAGTGAATGCAGGAATCCGGTCCCGAAAGCATGATCAGGACTCAAGGCAGGCCATTGCGCGGCAACTTTCACTTCAGATACCACCGGTAATTTTTACATCATTAAACGATTTTTCTTCTTTTTCGCGGGGGGGAGCAGGAAGTCGGCTGCCCATTCAGCGTTACCATGCATTGCAGCTCGTCTGGTTTGCCCAGGTCCCACAACTTTATGGTCTCGTCAAGAGAGCAGGAAGCCAGTCGCCCACCGGGCAATGGCGTAACAAAGAACACGTCTTTGCTATGCTCTTTCAGTGTCGCCACACATTGCTGGCCGTTGGGCTTGCTCAGATCCCACACCTTAATAGTCTGATCATCACCACAGGAAGCCAGCCGTCCATCGGGCAATAGCGCAATTGACTTCACCCAATCGGTATGCCCATTCAGCGTCACCACACATTCCTGGCCGTTGGGCTTGCTCAGGTCCCTCACCTTAATAGGCCCCTCATGAGAACAGAAAGCCAGCCGCCCATCGGGCAATGGCGTGATTGTGAACATCCAGCGGAGCGCATTCAGCGTTGCCACACATGCCTCACCGGCGGGCTTGCCCAGGTCCCACAACTTAATGGTCTCGTCAAGAGAGCAGGAAGCCAGGCGCCCATCGGGCAATGTCGTAACACAGGTTACCGAATCGGTATGCCCATTCAGCGTCGTCACATATTCCTGGCCGTTGGGTTTGCTCAGGTCCCACACCTTAATAGTCCGATCATGAGAACAGGAAACCAGCCGCCCATCGGGCAATTGCGTAACTGAATCTACCTCCCTGGTATGCCCGTTGAGCGTCGCCACGCATTGCTGGTCGTCGGGTTTGCTCAGATCCCACACCTTTACGGTTTTGTCTTCAGAGCAGGAAGCCAGCCGCCCATCGGCCAATGCTATGACAGACCTCAGCAGGGAGGTATGCCCATGGAGTGTCATGACGCATTGCTGCCCGTGGGGCTTGCCTGGGTCCCACACCTTTATGGTCTGGCCAGCACAGGAAGCCAACCGCCCATCAGACAATAACGTGACTGAGATCACCCCGGAGGTATGCCCATTCAGCGTCACCACGGAGGTTTGCAGGGTATTACTTTCCAGAGACGCCAGGTATTGATTGCTTAAGCATCGATGATAAGCAAGCCGTAATAAAGGGTCATAAATTTCATTGCCCGGAACAGCAGGTATATCCCTGTTTTCAATCATTTTTCTATAGGCATCATAGGCAGAGCCATAATATTGAGCGGCCAGTTTTTTCAGTTTTTCTGCTGTGTTGAAAAGTGTAATCAAGCGCTTGCTGGTTGTAGCCAAATGGCTAACATCAACGAAAGACAGGTAGTCAGAAATTTTAATCAGGAGCTCATTTGGCAATGCCAGTAAAGGCGACACCTGTTCCGGAGGAACAACCGAAACCCCCTCTGTCGTTGTTTCTCCTGCCTGGTTACCAGACGGGCTTGTTGCCTGGTAGTGGTCAGGGTAAATGGTATCAATATCAGCGATATTTTTTTTCACATCCTCTGACCGGTAAACAGTTTTAAAGTTCTTTCCTGCAAAGACAATAAATCCGATTTAACCGCTTGCTGAATCCACATTATGAAAAATGTGGATCATTCAGTTTGCCAACCCCGGTATTTATAGGCTATTTCCCGATACAGAAGGACGAAAATATACGCCCCAGCAGATCATCACTGGAAAAGGTTCCGGTAATTTCTCCCAGGGATTTCTGAGCAAGGCGAAGGTCTTCAGCGAGCAGCTCGCCTGCTCCAAGGTGCTCCAGTTGTTGACGACCGTTCTCAATATACTCTCCCGCCTGTCGCAACGCTTCCAAGTGGCGACGCCGGGCAGAAAAGCTGCCTTCCATCGCCCCTTCAAATCCCATACAGGCTTTCAGGTGCTCCCTGAGAGCACCAACCCCGTGCTCGCTTTTCTGGTCATTACAGGCACAAAGTCGTATAACCGGAACACCATCAACTTCTGAAAACCCGGGCTGTTCACCGGTAAGGTCGATTTTATTGCGAATGATGGTCAGTTTCTCCTGAACGGGCAAACGGTCGGCAAACTCAGGCCAGATATCATGAGCATGGGTTGCCTCGGTTGATGATCCATCCACCATCAGCAATACCCGGTCAGCCTCTTCAATGGCTTTAAAAGCCCGCTCGACACCGATCTGTTCCACCCGGTCTTCGGTTTCACGCAGACCAGCGGTATCAATCACATGCAGTGGCATGCCATCGATATTGATATGCTCTTTCAATACATCCCGGGTAGTGCCGGCAATATCGGTGACAATGGCCGTGTCCCGGCCAGCCAGAACATTCATCAGGCTGGATTTTCCGGCATTGGGCCGACCGGCAATCACCACGGTCATGCCATCCCTGAGTATCGCGCCCTGGCCCGCTTCACGGATAACCTCACCAAGCTGTTGCGCGATACTGGCCAGCTCACCGGTAACTTTGCCATCGTTCAGGAAGTCAATTTCCTCTTCCGGGAAATCAATAGCGGCCTCAACATAGATTCTCAGTTCGATCAACGACTCCACCAGTGCATTGACCCGTTGCGAGAAAGCGCCTTGCAGTGAGCGTAAGGCGGAACGTGCCGCCTGCTCTGAAGTGCTGTCGATCAGGTCAGCAATGGCCTCAGCCTGGGCAAGATCCAGTTTGTCATTCAGAAAAGCCCGCTCGGAGAACTCTCCGGGGTTTGCCTGACGGACGCCCAGGGCAAGAATGCGTTTCAGCAGCATATCAAGGATGATGGGGCCACCATGGCCCTGAAGCTCAAGCACATCCTCACCGGTAAAGGAGTTGGGGCTGGGAAAATAAAGCGCGATGCCTTCATCCAGAATCTGGCCACAGGCATCATGAAATGGGGTGTAGTGGGCAAAGCGCGGTTTAGGCTCCAGCGTCAGTACTTCTCTTGCCACACGCAGGGCATCAGGACCCGACACCCGAATAATACCCACGCCTCCCCGACCGGGGGCTGTGGCCTGGGCGACAATGGTATCCTGGTGAAGGTTGCTGAAATCAGACATAACGAGCCATCGGTAACTGCTAAAACGATGGCATAGTCTATGCCCGGTGCCTGTTTTAGTACAGGATCATGAGCTTATCTTGCGGGGCAATTTCAACTGGCTGTTGTCACGGAGCTTGTTGATATCTCTGTTGATAAAAGCATCCGGGTTGAGTTTATAGAGGTCCTCCATCAAGGATGTCCAGTTGTCATAGTCCGGATACAGAGGCAAGAGTTTAATCGCCACCATGCTGATGGTATAGCCTTCAGGAACCTTGTATACCGGAGCCTTACCGGTTCTGGATAGCAGTGAGTTACTGATTTTATTGTATGAAGGGGCGGTCACATTCCCTGTGGTTTCCTCAGGCTGTCTTACGCTGAGGGGTTCCCCTTTCATACGTTCCACCGGTTTGGATGATGTGGATGTGCGATCCATAGTGTGTTTGGGGGATTGTTTCTCTGGTAGCTGCAACACAGTCCCTTTTTTGATCGCACCAATATCATTATTGACAAACAGTGAGGGGTTTAGCTTTGCCAGTTCCTGGAGTAAGTCATACCAGCTGTCGAACTGTGGATAATCGGGGATCAGCTCATGGGCAATGGCAGCAAGGCTTTGACTTGCAGTGACCTTATAAATAGTTTCTGTCTTCTGCTGCACCGGCTGCTCTGCAAACGTCGATGGCATTTTTCGGTTCAGCTTTGCCAACGCCTGACGTGTTTTTTCCGGCTTACGGTGAATATCGGTATTTGCTGTCTGCGCTTCTGGTTGCTCCGAAGTGGGAGAGAACCTCTGCTCTTGCTTTGCTAACGCCTGATGTGTTTTTTTCGGCTGACTGCTTTTCGTATCGGTTGCCAGTGCTGCTGACGACTGCTGAGCGGCAGCGGCCCTCTTTTTGGCTATTTCGGCCAACTTCTGCCGTAATTCCTGCCGCTTACGGTGATTATCAGCGTTTGATCTCTTTATTTCTGGCTGCTGTTCAGCCAACTCCTGATTTTCCGCCTCAATCTCAACAACAGCGGCACTGGGCATGATCAGTATTTCATTCGCCCGAAGCCTGTTTGGATTACCGTCAGTGAAAGCCCCGGGGTTCATATAAACGATCTGTTGCATCACCCCTCGCCATCCAGTGGGATGGGGATATTTATACTTCATTCTCCAGGCAATCGTACTGACATTGTCGCCAGCCGCGACTCTATAAAGATGATCATTTTGACGGGCATCAGGGAGGTTTAACAGGGTTCCAGCGGGTATCTTGTTGATATCACCGCCAATAAATGCATCAAGGTTATTTCTCACCAGACCTTTCATTACCCACCGCCAGCCCATTGAGCCCCGGTCAGCCTTGCTTAGCCTCATGGCGATAGTGCTTAGCGTGTCACCTTTGGCAACCCGATACGTTTTCTGTCCTGCCATCAAATTGCCACGGGGCATGGCTTTATCAAGACGATCAGAATGACCGGCGTCAGGGAGGTTTAACAGGGTTCCCACACGTATCTTGTTAATATCACCGCCGATAAATGCGCCTGGGTTACTGCTCACCAGACCTTTCATGACCTCTCGCCAGCTGCCCGGGTAAGCGTTGCTTAGCTTCATGGCGATGGAGCTTAGACTTTCACCTTTGGCAACGCGGTACGTTTTCTGCCCTGCCATCGACGAGGGTTGAGCATCGTTACGGTTGATCCTTCCGGTCAATACGTTATCTGCTGTCCCGGATGGACGGTTTTCCCCGGCCTGCCTGTATCCATCCAGTTTCTTACGCAATGCTGCCAATGCCTGCGTTTTGGCAACATCACCGGAGGTCTTTGACGGTGAGGTATCCTGATGAACCGATTGGTCGGAAGAGTGGTTCGGTTCCTGTTCGTAGGACTTCAGTTTGCTGCTTAATGCCGCCAACGCCTGCTTTTTAGCGGTGTCATCGGGTGTTTTTGCCGGGGCGCTATTCTTGACAACTTGTGGCTTTTTCCCGCCCTTGATATCTAACAGGTTAAAAGCAATGTGTCGCCCGTTGTTGCCGGGACGAATTTCATAAATGCCATAGGCCTTTTTTCTTCCCGCCGAAAACCTGACCACAGCCGTCAGTTGCCTGGCATTGATGTTACGGGTCGAGCGAGCCCTAAGCACCGTTTCTCTGTTGCTATTCGCCGTTATATCAAACTGAAGACCCGCAACCTGCTGATTATAATCGATGCCTTGTCGGTAATAGTCGGTAATTGAGCCCAACTGAACCTTGAGGTTGTCTTTGCCGGCAAGGCCTTCTGGCAGGTCTTTGATGATAATGGTTGAGTTTAGCGAGTGGCTGACCGTCGAGGGTGCTTGCCCGTGTTGACTGTGGGCAACGTTGGTTTTGCCCGAAGGCTTGGCTGTATCAGATGTTTTTACCGAAGCCCATGATACCTGATTGTTTCCCTGGAGCGTTCCTGGCAGTTGCAACCGCGTATTAACCCGCAGTTTATTGATATCACCATTAATGAAGGCCTCTGGATTCAGAGAGGCCAGCTGGTTCATCAGGGTTCGCCAGTTGGCCACTTCCGGATACCGGGGCAGCAACTCCATGGCAATGCCACTGATGCTTTGCCCCGCCTTGACCCGGTAATGCCCGCCGGAAGACATCGTAAAAACATCGGCGTCTGACGCGGTAATACTGGTCTCAGAGGGTAATGGCTGAACCGAAGTGTAGGGCTGTCGGGCTTTGGCGGTGGTAATCGGCTGTTCAGGCTTATGGTCAGCGTTAAGCAGATTTAAGGTAACTTGCTGTTTGTTACCGGGCGTTAACTTGAAATCATAGATGCCATATATTTTCTGACTTCCCACCGTCAACTTGATCACAGCCTTCAGTTTGTTGGTGGTAATTTCCCGAACAGAGCGAACCTTGATCAGCGGCTTGCCATCACTATCTTTGGCCACTTTAAAGCGCAGACTGGAGACCTGCTTGTCATACTCAATATTATGCCGGGAAAATTCGGTAATAGAGCCAAGCTTTACCTTCAGCTTCTTATTGGTAAGTTCTGACGGCAGAGCATCAATGGCAATGGTCGCATTGAGTAGTTGGTACTGATCAGTACCAATGGTCATATACCCCAGCTCAGGATTGGCTGATGCGCTCCCGATAACACTGCTTACTATGGCTGTGCTTATCAGTTTTTTAATCATGTTGCTGATCTTATCCAGTTAGCCCAACGTGGGAAGGCCAAGTTACTAACTGTTTATCGGTTCAGCCCCCGGCAACTGTAGAAAATTCAGGCGCTATTTTTTACCGCATCAGCATGCCTATGGGCAGGCACTTTTCAGAAGAGGGTTTTATCAAAGCGAAGGTGAGGAGAAGAGAGGGGAGCGAAGCAGCTTTAACCGGGAAAGCTGCTTGGCAAAAGGCTTAGCCTTCTTGTTCGATTTTGCGGGTAATAATGTACTGCTGGATAATCGACAGCACGTTGTTGGTCACCCAGTACAGAACCAGACCCGCCGGGAAGAACAGGAAGAAGAAGGTGAAGATCACCGGCATCATCTTCATCACTTTAGCCTGCACAGGATCTGGCGGTGTCGGGTTCAGCATCTGCTGAATGAACATCGAAGCCCCCATGATCAGCGGCAGGATAAAGTACGGATCCATCTGGGACAGGTCGTGAATCCAGCCCAGCCATGGAGCCTGACGCAACTCCACCGACTCCAGCAGAGTCCAGTACAGGGCAATGAACACCGGCATCTGGACCAGAATCGGCAGACAGCCCCCCATCGGGTTGACCTTCTCCTTCTTGTACAGCTCCATCATGGCCTGAGACATTTTCTGGCGATCATCGCCATACTTCTCTTTCATCTCCTGAAGCTTGGGCCCCAGTTTGCGCATTTTCGCCATGGAGCGGAAGCTGGTGGCATTCAATGGATAGAATACCGCCTTGACCAGTACCGTCAGCAGAATGATGGACCAGCCCCAGTTACCAACCAGCGAGTGAATCCACTTCAGGATGGTAAACAGTGGCTGCGCCAGGAACCAGAGCATGCCGTAGTCAACGGTCAGCTCAAGACCATCGGACAAAGACTTCAGGTTTTCCTGGTTCTTTGGACCAACATACAAAGTGGCACCGGTCTCAATGGTTTCACCGGGCTGAGCCACCATGGCATCGTCATAGAAGCCGACGAAGTTGTAGCCATCTTTGTTCTGCTTGGTGTAATACTGATGGGCTTTCTGTTGATCAGGAACCCAGGCACTGACAAAGTAGTGCTGGAGCATGGCGGCATAACCACCCTGAACCCGCTCTGCAAATGCCTTATCAGAAAAATCATCAAATGGCAGCTTGGTGTACGGCTCATCATTCGAACGAACCGCTGCGCCCAGGTAAGTATTCATTGGCGCTTTGGAGTTAAGCTGACTTGGATCTTCTGAATTATCCCGCTTCAGCTGGGCATAAAACTGATCACGCCACACCTTATTGCTGTTATTGATCACCTGGTAATGAACAGCAACATCGTAGCGGTCACGATAGAAGGTGAAGGTTTTGGTAATGTCGACGCCATCCATGGTTTTATGGAGATCAACGGTCAACGTGTTCTCACCATCCTCAAGCGTGTAATTGGCCTGCGTTACCTGGTAAACCCCGCGAAGGTTGTTCGCGTCCGGGCCATCGGTTTTTGCCAGCGCACTCTGTGCAGTGAAGACACAGGTGGTTTCTCCCTGACAGTCCGGGCTGTTCACCAGAAGCTGGAAAGGCACCGTTGGCTCACCTTCTTCCGGCAACCATGCCGGGTATTGCGGCAGGGTCAGGCTGATGATATCGCCACCGGCAGGGTCAATCAGCGCATCAATGGTATTGGTCTTGACGCTGATAAGCTGGGCAGAAGGTTTTACCGCACCATCGTCGGTGGCGGGAATAGTGTTGCCATCAGTCAGCGACGGCAGATCGGAACCAGCTTGACTGCTGGATACGGAGTGAGCGACGGATGCCGACTTCGGCGTACCGGGATAGTCTTCATTCCATTGCTGCAGTGTTAAAACACCAACTACAGCAATAGCGCCGATCAGGAGTGTTCTTTGGAAATCCATGAGTTCCGGGCCACACATTCAGGTGAATGAATATGATTGTCTGATTGTGTCCGATGATCACCAGAATCTTTTTCCGGTACCGGGTCAAATCCTCCTGGATGCCAGGGGTGGCACCTCAGTAGTCGGAGCAAGATAAGCTTGCTACCAGTCAGAAAACCATGACGATTTAAGGCTTCCAGGCCGTAGGCAGAGCAAGAGGGGTAAAAGCGGCACCGGCTGGGCATCAGAGGACTTAGCGCATAGCGGTATATCCTGATCAGTCCGGTCAGCAATGATCGGGGGATAGTTGCTAATCTGCCCATAAATGCCTTCATTTTGTCGGCGCCCTTAGTCCTATAGAAAACCCTTGGCTCTATAGCAAGCCTTTAGCCAGATCAAAGCCTTATTGCTTATTAACATGCCCTGTGCGGGCAACAGCCTCAGACAGTCGACACTCAACTGCGGCTGTTTATAAGAAAGCTTTCTGAGCCTGGTCGAGCCGAACAGGAAAAACCCCGGGGCTTCCTGTTAACTCTGGCATTTTCTTCAGGTTGGATATCAACGTGATGCCGACGCTTCCCATTCGTGCAGCCTTCGTTTCAACCTTTGCCACTGCTGGTTGAGTAGCAGGTTCAGGTCACTGTCATTCAGATCACTGAAACCTTTCCGGACCAGAACGACAATATCCAGGTTACCAACTTCATCCTGTTGCAGACGAAAGGTTTCCCGGATATGACGTTTGGCCCGGTTTCGGCCAACGGCAGTACGAATATTTTTTTTGGCAACCACCAGTCCCAGTCTTGCCCGGCCAAGCTCATTGGCTTTTGCCAGTATCAGAAGCTGTCTGCTGGATACCTTGATATCCGTTGTATCAAATACCTGTTTGAAATCAGCCGAGGAGCGTAGCCGTGATGCACGGCTAAAAGATAAGCTCACACTGATGCTCTCTTAGCCACAGGCGGTTGATCAGGCTGACAGACGCTTGCGTCCCTTAGCTCGACGACGGTTGATTACCGCACGGCCGTTCTTGGTAGCCATGCGCGCACGGAAGCCGTGGTTACGCTTGCGCTTCAGGTTGCTTGGCTGGAAAGTTCTTTTCATCGTGGTTACTCGTCTTAATGGACTTACAAAAGACGGGCATTCTAAGTAATTGCAGGGTTAGCGTCAATTTGCATTTGTCAAGAAGCACTGCATTACTACCCGTTGTTTCTCCCTACACTTCCTTCGCTCTTTCCGTCCCGGGTTGATGATCATCGCCGTAAAGCTGGTTTTCAATTTTTTCCCGGCAGGTTCTGCCCTGCATTGCACGAATTTTCTGCAGGTTGCCCAAAGGGGTGGCCTTAGCGATCCGGCTGTTTAATACACCATCATTTTTCAGGCGGTTGCGCCATTCATTGAACTTGTTGGCAGCCTCGTAAAACGCGGCCGACAATGCCCTGATCCGCCGGATCTCTTCGGTACCATCAGCAGGGTCCCGGTCCCGGGCAATATCTCCGTAGAGATGCCCAAGCATCGACAGATAGGAAGCGGTGGTAAATGCCATGGACAGACTGTGCTCAAAATCTGTTAACTGCTGTTTGGCCGTCTCCAGCGGATGATCTTGCCATCGCCGTTTGTGATTCTCCAGAGCCAACGGTTCTGCATGGAGAAAACAGAGCCAGTTTAAGGATTTATCGATCACCAGATGACGCAGTGCATCACGGGCTACTCTGATGTCGGCGGTCAGGGGAATGCACTCACTCCGGGCCAGCCCGAACTGGCCAAGCAGGGGGCTTTGCTGGGGGATTACCGAGAATTCAATGATCTGCTCCCCTGCCTGCACTGATTGACTTAACAACTGCAAATACTGGCGGTTATTGGCCAGCTCCCGCAGGCGCCACAAATCCAGCCGGGCGATGGTGGCTTGCTGAAAATCCCAGTTGACCTTTTCATTGGCTGCCAGGAGCAACTCATAGGCCTGGTCGTACCCCCGGCAGGATATGGCATGGGTAACCGACAGACTCAGGATCGCCATATCGTATTGGGTAAGCCATTGGGTTTGACGTTGCGGAACAACGGCCTGGGCAATATCCACTGCCGGCCGGTTTTCAGCACCAGCTGCTTTATTTGCCCTGCCTGTTTTGTGGCTGTCGGCTGCTGAACGCTCTTTGCCGCCCCTGGAGCCCGCTCTTTTATGTTTGGACCGCTTGCCTTTGTTTTTATTTCTGGGGGCTACAGCCGATGACCGTTTTGGCATGTCATCACTCAGCAGCCAGTCATCGTTCAATGCAGGGGAATTCACCACTGAACTGGCTTCAGCACTTAACTCCAGGCTGTCGCGGACCTCGGCCAGCTCACTCTGCAGCTTGACTGCACCTAAACTGCCATAGTGTTCCAGCACATCATTGAGTAAACCGGAAATTTTCAACAGGTCCGGTTCCCTGGATTTTAACAACAGCAGAGCCAGCTTCAGCTTGCCCGCTTCCACACCACGCATAATGGCTGATTCAATACTGGCAATGGCTTCTTCAGTATTCGCATTTTCTTTACTCATCTGGAGTGAGCCAAGCAGCCAGAAAGCCTCTGGCAAACGGGATAACCGGGCCTGAGCAATGGCCTTGTCGAGCTGTCCATCCAGATAAAAGATCAGGCTTTTCAGGTAATATCTCAGGTCATCATTCTCGACTCTGGCAACACTATCCTCACAGGCATAATTGATCAGAAACTCCATAAGGGCATACAGCGCCGGATTATCCTGGCCATCGTTACAGGCCGCTTTCTGCGAATTTACCAATAGTTCTTTGACGGATGGCAGCGAGCGGTTCTGGTACAGAGTCTGCAAAGCGATCAGGCCAATGTCCGGCGAGCAGAATCCGCTTTGCCAAAAACCAAGACAGTAGAACGCATACTCGAGCGTACAGGTCTCATCGAATTCGCCAACGCCCATAAAATCCTTTCTTATGCCCTTGACGTTCTGGATCGTGGTGGTGGTTAATTCAAGCAAATGCGCTTTTATCTGCTGCCATTGAGTGGGCAAATCCTCAGCATCCTGTTCCAGGCGGAATATCGGGTCTGAGGTAACCAGTTGTTCAACAATGTCATACAGCTTTTCACATTTGGCAATATCAAGACTGTAACAGCGGATGTTCCCCAACGAAGTCATGATTTGGCCAAACAGAATCTTCGACAATCTCTGATCGTCCATGGTGGGATCATCGGCCGAATAGAGGCAGGACATACGCAGCCGGGCTCTCTCTTTATCAATCTCCCGAATTAGGCCATCGTCCAAAAGAGCGACCACCTTGCGGTTGATAACCAGAGTGTTAGCACTTCGACCTCTATCAGAAATTACCAGCAGGCTCAGATACCAGATACACATAATAAACAGCTCTTGCTGTTCATCAGGAGTATCTGGCTGGTAACTGAGCAAACACTCCACAAGCTGATCGTCATAATGGCACATCTGCTGTTCCAATCTGTGGAGCTTGCAGTTGTTCCTCATCGATGGATCCAAACTCAACGCATCCTGCACGAATATGCAGTTAAAACACAAACGCTGAATCCTCTCAGACAACATTGACAAGTTTTTGTTCCTGGCAATTTGACCGATTTCCAGGGTCAACTTTGGAATCATTTTACGGAACAGACTGATTTTACTCTGCAATTGATTCCTATCCAGGCAACAATAGTACCCGATTGCCTTAAATCCCCCGTATGTCGGCATAAATTCCATTTCTAACAAAGGATTTATCTTGTACCGGTTCAGCTGAAAAACGGTTCCCTTTGAGATCTGCCTGAATCCATTTCTACCTTCCCGGGCAGTCGAGTTTATATTGGCCACGGACTGCTCGGGCAGTTTCTTTTCTGTTTGACTGGCATCCTTCACACATCGCCCGAAAGCACCCTGGCTAGCCAAGTGCCCTGTGACCTCATTGTTAGCCATGGGCATTTGTGCATCCAGCACAGCCGTTAGCCTTGATAGCGGATCTAACATAATGAATGAATTTTATTTTGTTGGTATGGCCTTGGAACACCCTGTTCAAGTTAGTACAAAAGATCAAATAATGTTAATCACCAGGCAGCGATTCACAGATATATAAATAGATAAGTTATCTCTTATGTGATGTGTTTTTGATTTTAATGTAATTATTTAGGGAGGTTTTTTCTGTGGATAACTCCGTTTATGCCAGTTATCGTCTGCCTTTGAGGATGTGTGCTTTTTTGTAGAAATCCCGGAGGTATGTTGTTGTTTTGGTCTTGATGGCTTGTGGATAATTATGACTGTTATCCACAGCTCGCTTGTTATTCAATTTACCCACAGGAAAATCATAAGGTTTATTGCCATTCATAAACGGACCTACCCACAGGGAGTAGCAAGCAATATTTTCCTCCGCATTATGGCTGTTTTATTTTCAACTTATTGAATTATAAGGATATTATTACTGGCGGATGATCTGTTGTCCTGTTTTGCAGGTGTGGATAACTTTTGCCAGAAAGGATACAATTCCCTTTTGTCTATCCAATCGTTATTTCATACCTGAAGGTCTTCAGCAGGCTGTCTGACCGGCTTCAGTGATACCCGTATTAAATCCTGATCCTGATTCTGATCCTTATCTATATCCGGAGATGGGTGGGAGAGCGGGAGAGTAGGAGAGTAGGAGAGTGCCTGTACCCCTTGAGCTGTGGCAAAAATGTATCGATATCCTGCAGGATGAGCTGTCTTCTCAGCAATTCAATACCTGGATTCGCCCTTTGAAAGTGATGGGGGACGAACACGATTTGTGTTTACTGGCTCCCAACCGGTTTGTTGCCGACTGGGTGAAAGAGAAGTTTTTGCCAAGAATCGAAGAGATTCTGGATGAACTGTCCGATGGGGACTCTCCAGCCGTCGCGTTGGCGGTGTCCAATCGTCGGCCCCCCTCACTGAGCAAGCGATCTGCACGGCCAAGAGAGCCTCAGCTCAGGGAAGTGCCACCCAGAGAGATTCAGCCTGCGGCAACGGTGACCGTTTCTGAGAAACCCATTGAGAACCCGCTGAAACATGCCGCTATTGAGCGTTCTGTGGTCACCCATGAGCTGGTGTCGGCTTTAACGGTCGCGCAGGACAATACCCCTGAGCCGGATCTGGTATCAGACTCCGGTTTTCAGGAAGATGACAGCAGGCAGACAGAAGAGCCCGCCCAGATCAAGGTAAACCCGCTGAAAGAGTCGGTGAGTGCTACGCCTGAAGAGCCTGTCCCGGTGCGGCAGGTTGAAGTTGAAGGGTCTATCAAGCATCACAGTTCGCTGAACACTGGGTTCACTTTTGAAACCTTTGTTGAGGGTAAATCAAACCAGCTGGCCCTGGCGGCTGCTCGGCAGGTAGCAGAAAACCCCGGTGCTTCCTACAATCCGCTGTTCTTGTACGGCGGTGTTGGTCTGGGTAAAACTCACTTGATGCATGCGGTGGGTAACTTCCTGGTCAAGCAGAACCGTAATGCCAGAGTTGTTTATTTACACTCCGAGCGCTTTGTTGCGGATATGGTGAAAGCACTGCAGCTGAATGCCATTAATGACTTTAAAAAGTACTATCGTTCTGTTGATGCGCTACTGATTGATGATATCCAGTTTTTTGCCGGTAAAGAGCGTTCACAGGAAGAGTTTTTCCACACCTTCAATGCGTTGCTGGAAGGTGGTCAGCAGATGATTCTGACCTGTGACCGTTACCCAAAGGAGATCAGCGGCGTTGAAGAGCGGCTGAAGTCCCGATTTGGCTGGGGTTTAACGGTAGCCGTGGAGCCGCCCGAACTGGAAACCCGTGTCGCCATTCTGATGAAAAAGGCAGAACAGCAGAAAGTGGAACTGCCCCATGAAGCCGCCTTCTTTATTGCCCAGAGAATCCGTTCCAATGTGCGTGAACTCGAAGGTGCCCTGAAGCGGGTGATCGCCAGTGCGCACTTTATGGGACGCCGTATTGATATTGATCTGATCCGCGAGTCCCTGAAAGACCTGTTGGCTTTACAGGACAAACAGGTCAGTATAGATAATATCCAGAGGACGGTTGCTGAGTACTACAAGATCAAAGTGGCGGATATTCTTTCCAAGCGTCGCAGTCGTTCTGTGGCAAGGCCAAGGCAAATCGCCATGGCACTCTCCAAAGAGTTGACCAGTCATAGTTTACCCGAGATTGGTGATGCCTATGGCGGACGTGATCATACCACCGTTCTTCACGCTTGCCGTAAAGTAAAAGAACTGGTCGAAGTGGATAACGAGATCAAAAGCGATTACAAAAACCTGTTGCGCTCACTGACAAGTTAATTCCACCTTATTCAACCTCATAAAAAGGTGAATACCTTTTTATATCAAGAGAAAGGAAAGCGATGAAATTTACCATTAATCGGGAAGCATTGCTTAAGCCACTTCAGCTGGTTGCCGGTGTGGTTGAGCGCAGACAGACGCTGCCGGTATTGTCCAATGTGTTGATGGTAGTCGATGGAAACCAGCTCTCGTTAACCGGTACTGACCTGGAAGTCGAACTGGTTGGCCGTGTCGCCCTGGAAGATGTTGCGGAGGCCGGAGAGATTACGGTACCGGCCAGAAAACTGATGGATATCTGTAAGTCCCTGCCTGAAAACACCCTGATTGAAGTGCATCAGGATGATCTGAAGGTCAAGGTAAAGGCTGGCCGGTCCCGGTTTACCCTCTCCACGCTACCGGCCAATGAGTTTCCCAGTATTGAAGAGGAGGCCGGATCGGTATCCTTTACCATTGGCCAGTCACGTCTTCGTCGCCTGATTGATCGTACCGGCTTTGCCATGGCCCAGCAGGATGTTCGTTACTACCTGAACGGCATGCTGCTCGAAGTCAGCCAGAACTGTCTCTGTGCGGTGGCTACCGATGGTCATCGTCTGGCCATGTGCAGCGTGGATGCCGATATCAACCAGCAGGACAAGCATCAGGTCATCGTGCCCCGTAAAGGTATTCTTGAGATGGCGCGTCTGCTCACCGAAGGGGAAGAGAGTGTTCATATTACCCTGGGTGCGAATCATATCAGAGCCAAAACCGGCGACTTTATGTTCACCTCCAAACTGGTGGACGGTAAGTTCCCTGACTATGAGCGGGTAATTCCCAAAGGCGGCAATAAAATCATTATTGGTGATCGCCAGGAACTGCGTCAGGCATTCCAGCGTGCGTCTATTCTGTCCAATGAGAAATACCGGGGTATCCGCCTGATTCTTTCCGATGGTCAGCTTAAGGTAATGGCTAACAACCCGGAGCAGGAGGAAGCCGAAGAAGAGTTGAGCCTGGCTTATCATGGTGACTCCATGGAGATCGGGTTTAACGTCAGCTACCTGTTGGATGTGCTTTCTGTGCTTTCTGGTGAGGCCATCAAGATGACCCTCTCCGACCCGAACAGCAGTGCGCTGCTTGAGGAGTCTGAGTCTGGTGACTCCACCTATGTTGTTATGCCTATGAGGCTGTAACAGCCTGTCGGCAGAAGTAGTCAGTGTCTGATGTTGTGGCATCAGACACTCGCCCTGATCCGGCTTCCGGGCTACTCAGGTTCGGAAATAAACAGAATATGATTCAACAGCTCTCCATAACCGATATCAGAAACCTCTCCTCTGTTTCGCTTACCCCTTCCCCTTCTGTAAACGTGCTCTACGGGCTCAATGGCAGTGGTAAAACCAGCGTGCTTGAGGCCATACATCTTCTCGGGGTCGCCCGATCATTTCGGACCTCCCGAATTAAACCGGTGATCAATCGTGATGCCGAGGTCTGCACGGTGTTTGGTCGAATCGGTGTGCCATCGGGATCCATACCGATTGGTGTTTCCAGAAACCTTCGGGATGAAACACTGCAGATACGGGTGTCCGGAGAGAACCTGAAGTCCACCTCTGAGCTGGCCAGGTTACTGCCCTTACAGGTGATTAATCCGGACACCTTCCGTTTGCTTGAAGGCTCCCCAAAGCTGAGAAGGAACTTTATCGATTGGGGCGTGTTTCACGTGAAACATCATGACTTTTTCCCGCTATGGAAACGCATGCAGAAGGCGCTGAAACAGCGGAACAGTCTGCTCCGTCATGGTAGAATAAACGGTTCTGAATTGAGTTCGTGGAACATAGAGTTTGCCAAAGCAGCCAATGCCATCGACGTGTTACGCGGCGATTATATCCAGAGACTGACGCCCGTCTTCAATGAGGTGCTTTCGGAATTGGCCGATCTGGATAATCTTTCTATCCAATATTACCGAGGCTGGGATAGGGAGAGAGAGCTGCATGAAGTACTCAGTAGCGGACTGGCACGGGATGTCCAATCGGGCTATACCCATGCCGGGCCGCAACGGGCAGATTTAAGGATTCGGATTGGCAAAGGCAGTGCGGTTGATATCCTCTCACGAGGTCAATTAAAACTGGTGGTCTGTGCACTGAAACTCGCTCAGGGCTTTCTATACAAAGCGCTGCAAGACAAACAGTGCATCTTCCTGGTCGATGACCTGCCATCAGAACTGGATACCCCTAATCGACAAAAGCTTTGTCGATTGTTTCAAAAAATGGACTGCCAGACCTTCATCACCTGTGTTGAGAAGGAGGCACTGGAACATTGCTGGTTGCCTGAAACGGAATTGAAAATGTTTCACGTGAAACATGGGCAGGTTACTGTTACATCACATGAGAACCCTGGTCAGCAAAGTATTCGCCGGGCTGAGTCTTTGGAGATAGAGCATGAGTGAACAAAACTACGACGCATCCAATATTAAGGTCCTCAAGGGCCTGGATGCTGTCCGCAAGCGCCCGGGGATGTACATTGGTGATACCGATGATGGTACCGGTCTGCACCATATGGTGTTTGAGGTGGTTGATAACTCCATCGATGAGGCGCTGGCGGGGCACTGTGACAAGATTTCGGTCATTATCCACCCGGATGAGTCCATCACGGTTAAGGATAATGGCCGTGGTATCCCTGTGGATATTCATGAGGAAGAGGGCGTTTCTGCCGCTGAAGTAATCATGACGGTGCTTCATGCCGGTG
The DNA here is from genome assembly GCF_049310205.1 of Endozoicomonas sp. ALC013. Taxonomy (NCBI): domain Bacteria; kingdom Pseudomonadati; phylum Pseudomonadota; class Gammaproteobacteria; order Oceanospirillales; family Endozoicomonadaceae; genus Endozoicomonas; species Endozoicomonas sp. ALC013. Next base: position 44,419 of record NZ_JBLYNS010000017.1, read on the forward strand.
GTAAATTTGATGACAACACCTATAAGGTATCCGGCGGTTTGCACGGTGTGGGTGTGTCAGTGGTTAATGCCTTGTCCAGTCAGCTGAAACTGACCATCCGCCGACATGGCAAGGTTCATCAGCAGGTGTACCATCAAGGGGTTCCGGAAGAGCCATTAACGATTATTGGTGAAACGGATGTCACCGGTACGGAACTGCACTTTATTCCTTCCCCGGAGACCTTCTCAAATATTCAGTTCAGTTACGACATTCTGGCCAAGCGCCTGCGTGAACTCTCGTTCCTGAATTCGGGTGTCTATATCCAGCTGACGGATGAGCGCACCGGCAAGGTTGATGACTTCAAATACGATGGTGGTCTGAAGGCCTTTGTTGAGCACCTGAACCAGAATAAAAGCACCATCAATAAAGTCTTCCACTTTGAAATCACCCGGGATGACGGTATTGGTGTAGAAGTGGCCATGCAGTGGAATGACAGCTTCCAGGAAGGGGTATTCTGCTTTACCAACAATATCCCTCAGCGCGATGGTGGAACGCACCTGGCGGGCTTCCGTGCGGCGCTGACCCGAAGCCTGAATGGCTATATCGAACGGGAAGGTTTCCAGAAGACGGCCAAGGTGGCTACGTCTGGTGATGATGCCCGTGAAGGTTTGACGGCAATCATCTCTGTCAAAGTGCCGGACCCTAAATTCTCCTCCCAGACCAAAGACAAGCTGGTGTCCTCCGAGGTAAAAACCGCAGTAGAGCAAGAAATGGGCAAATACCTGGCGGACTACCTGGTAGAAAACCCCCAGGAAGCCAAAGCGGTTGTCGGTAAGATGCTGGACGCTGCCAGGGCCCGTGAAGCCGCCCGTAAGGCCCGTGAAATGACCCGCCGTAAAGGTGCCCTGGACATTGCCGGCTTGCCAGGCAAACTGGCGGACTGCCAGGAGAAAGACCCGGCACTTTCTGAACTCTATATAGTAGAGGGTGACTCGGCGGGCGGATCCGCCAAGCAGGGCCGCAACCGGAAGACTCAGGCGATCCTGCCTCTCAAGGGTAAAATCCTGAACGTTGAGAAAGCCCGCTTTGACAAGATGCTCTCCTCCCAGGAAGTCGGAACCCTGATTACAGCCCTGGGGTGTGGTATTGGTCGTACGGAGTTCAATATTGACAAGCTCCGCTACCATAACATCATTATCATGACCGATGCGGATGTGGATGGATCGCACATCCGTACACTGCTATTGACCTTCTTCTTCCGGCAGATGCCTGAGCTGATTGAAAATGGCTACATCTATATTGCTCAGCCGCCACTTTATAAGGTTAAGCGTGGCAAGCAGGAGCAGTACCTGAAAGATGATGGTGCGCTGGATGGTTACCTGACCCAGTCAGCACTGGAAAATGCCAGCCTGCATGTTAACGAAAATGCTCCCGGGATCAGCGATCAGCCCCTTGAAGAACTGGTGAAAGAGTTCAGAGATGTCCATAAAGTGGCCGATAAGCTGTCCCGTATTTACCCCGTCTCGGTGCTCCGTGAAATGATTTACATGCCCGAAGTGACGGCGGAGAGCCTGGCTGATAAGAGCATAATGGAGTCCTGGGTTGCCCAACTGAGCGAGAGAATTGAGAACCTGAAAGACGCCGGCAGTACCATGACCTTCTCGGTAGAGGAAGATCGGGAGCTCAATGTCTGGTTGCCCAAGGTGACGATTATTGCCCACGGTGTCGATAGCCACTATCGCTGGAATGCGGATTTCTTCTCATCTGCCAACTATGGCAAGATCGTTTCCCTCGGTCATAAATTGCAGGGATTGATCGAGGAGGGTGCCTTTGTCCAGAAAGGGGAGCGAAAGAGGGATGTCGCTTCCTTTGAGGAAGCCCTTGAGTGGCTGATGAGTGAATCCACCAAACGCCATTACATCCAGCGTTATAAGGGACTGGGTGAGATGAACCCGGATCAGCTGTGGGAGACCACCATGGATCCGGATGTCCGCAGAATGCTGAAGGTCACCATTGAAGACGCGATTGCCGCAGACCAGATCTTCAATACGCTGATGGGGGATCATGTCGAACCCCGCAGAGAGTTTATCGAAAGCAATGCATTGAATGTTGCCAATCTCGATATTTAATCCAGTTCAGTCGTGCCGGTTTTAACCGGCACTTTTTTTACTTTTTTGATTCTCAGGTGCTCTGCTAATGTCTCCAGAATGTAAAGCAATGATTCGACAGGAGTTGGAAGAGGCGAGGGTTGTACTGAGCCGATTCCTGGATGATGACGCCAATCTTGAATCCATTGATCTTGCTGCCCGGTTATTGTCTGAGAGCTTTAAAGCTGGTGGCAAGGTACTGTCCTGTGGCAATGGCGGTTCCCACTGTGACGCCATGCACTTTGCTGAGGAGTTGACCGGACGTTTCCGCGATAATCGCCCTGGCTATGCGGCTATTGCCATTTCCGATCCCAGTCATATCTCCTGTGTATCCAACGACTTTGGTTATGAGTATGTCTTCTCACGTTACGTTGAAGCGGTAGGCAGGGAAGGGGACGTACTGCTTGGCATCAGCACCAGTGGTAATTCCGGGAATATTATCAAGGCGGTAGCAGCGGCCAGGGCAAAAGGGATGAAGGTTATTCTGCTGTCAGGCAAAGATGGCGGCCAGATGGCGGGGATGGCGGATGTTGAAATTCGTGTGCCTCACTTTGGTTATGCGGATCGGATTCAGGAGGTCCATATCAAGGCAATCCATATTATGATTCAGCTTGTTGAAAAATATATGGAATAAAAAAATCACTGTCATACCAGTTTTGGGGGGACTGGTAGCTGCGGGAAGGTAGTGGTTTGCCTTGTGGTCAGGCCTGTTTATCGGTTGATCGGTTTTATACCATAGGCGGTAAAAGCACTGGTACCTGCAATGAGCCCCCCTAAAGCTATAATGGCGTTGCGAAGTGTGGTGGGGAACCGGATGCCATTGGTATCGCTATATATGTCACAGGCACAAGCCGATGTTAAAGCTCCGGAAGTCATCCCGACAGCAGTTCCGAAAACTTTAGAAACTCCCCCCGCAGATCCGAAAGAACCAACAGCAGAACCGAGAGCCAGGATAGTGCAGACAGTCACATAAGTAGCCAAAGTATGACCAATGGCATTCGGCAAAGCGTCTAAGAGCTCAGCCTGGCGATCTTTATCAGCAGTGGAAATATAACCTATAAGAAGCCCGGCACAAGCCACACGTGTTGCAGACGTGAGTATATGTAAGCCACGCATAATAGCTTGTGGGCAATGTTGTTTAAAAATGCTAGTGGCTGCGGTCGAAACAGCAACCACACGTTCAGACAACGGAATATAATTTATCCGCTGCAAATCATAATCAGTTAATGGTTGTTCACACAGCAGACAGTGCCTTTGGTCAGAAGTATATAACCATAGTCGCATACATGATCGGCCAAACGTATGCCCGCAGTTCAGTTGGATGATTTCACAGTTTTCTGCGTCATGACATATAGAGCATGAAACACCGTTAGTGACGTTCATAACATCTCTTGTTTTTACTGCTTTGAAAACCTTAGGACATCTTTATATGGCTCTGGTTCCCTATGGCTGAATTTTTTCGGAACCCAGGTTATTCTCGGACAGTCTTAAGTCCTGCATGTAGCCTTGCTAAAAAAGCACGCTCTATTTTCCTCCAGTCTTCAGTTTTTAGCTGGTCCTGTCGGTAAGGGTCCAGTTTGTTAGCTTCGGTAAAATAGTTAGAAACAAGGTTATTCAATTCATCCCTTGAAAAGAGATCCGGTGCTTTCCCAACAGGTAATAATGCTACGATACGAAGGCAGTGCCCTAACTGACTGAAAGATGATGCGTCGAGATCCTGGCTTTTATCTATTGCATTACATGCATGCTCAATGGCTTTAGTCAAAAGCCCTGAAATTTCCTTGTCTTGACCGGAATAAATACACTCTTTGAAGTAACGGATGCTAATACACAAGTCCACTTCAGGCCCGGCAAAACCCTGGTCATCAAGTTGCATTTGGTCAAACCGATGCCAGTTCATTAAATTGATGTGAATGTCGCCAAGGGCCAGTTCAATTTCCTTGTCGTTGCAGGGGGTGACTTCATGCCCGGAACAGTCGCTGCGCAGCTTGATAAAGATCGTCAGCGCCTCCTGATACTGTTCCATGACCTGGTATAGTCGGCCAAGGGCCAGTTCAATGTCCTTGTCATTGCAGGGAGTGCCTTCATGCCCGGAGCGATCGGTGCGCAGCTTGATAAAGATTGTGAGCGCCTCCTGATGGAGTCCCATGTCCTCGTATAGCCGACCAAGGGCCAGTTCAATTTCCTTGACATTGCAGGGAGTGCCTTCATGCCCGGAGCGGTCGGTGCGCAGCTTGATAAAGATCGTCAGGGCTTCCTGATACCGTCCCATGAGCTGGTATAGTCGGCCAAGGGCCAGTTCAATTTCCTTGTGATTGCAAGGAGTGCCTTCATGCCCAGAGCGGTCGGTGCGCAGCTTGATAAAGATCGTCAGGGCTTCCTGATACCGTCCCATGATCTGGTATTGTCGGCCAAGGGCCAGTTCAATCTCCTTGTCGTTGCAGGGCGTGCCCTCATGCCCGGAGCGGTCGGTGCGCAGCTTGATAAAGATCGTCAGCGCCTCCTGATACCGTCCCATGTCCTCGTATAGCCGACCAAGGGTTAACTCTATGTCCTTGTCATTGCAGGGAGTGCCTTCATGCCCGGAGCGGTCGGTGCGCAGCTTGATAAAGATCGTCAGCGCCTCCTGATACCGTCCCATGTTCTCGTATAGCCGACCAAGGGCCAGTTCAATTTCCTTGTCATTGCAAGGAGTGCATTCATAGCCGGAGAGGTCAGTGCGCAGCTTGATAAAGATGGTTAGTGCCTTCTGATACAGTCCCATGTCCTGGTGTAGCCGACCAAGGGTCAGTTCAATTTCCTTGTCATTGCAAGGAGTGTCTTCATACCCGGAGAGGTCAGTGCGCAGCTTGATAAAGATCGTCAGTGCCGCCTGATACCGTCCCATGTCCTCGTATAGCCGACCAAGGGCCAGTTCAACTTCCTTGTCGTTACAGGGAGTGTTTTCATGCCCGGAGAGGTCAGTGCGCAGCTTGTTAAAGATGGTCAGTGCCTCCTGATACCGTCCCATGTCCTGGTATAGCCGACCAATGGCCAGTTCAATCTCCTTGTCGTCGCAGGGGGTGTCTTCATGCCCAAAGAGGTCAGTGCGCAGCTTCTTAATGATGGTCAGTGCTTTCTGATACTCTCCCATGCGCTGGTAAAGTAGGCCAAGGGCAAGATAATTCAGTTTTTTATCCT
>NZ_JBLYNS010000018.1:0-48579 GCF_049310205.1 Endozoicomonas sp. ALC013
GAAGTCGTTTTTATTGTGTTAGCAAACAACTTGCCAATAAGAACAGATATGAATATGTATTGCAATCTGTCTTGATCAGCAGGGGGGGAGGTTATGATTCTTGCCTGGCAGGTTTTTCTGAAGATTGCAGATCTCGAAACTCACGAGCGAATTTCAAATGATTTGACGTTACGCTGTCCTCGACTCGGGACAGACGACTTTCCAGTCTTGTTACTTTACGGGCCAGTTGACTGACAGAGGTTTTAGACAGTCCAGGCGCTGCTTCTTTATCATTAATAAGGACATCGTCGTTTTGTTCTGCCGACTCAGAGTTTACATCTACTTCTATTTTCTTGATCCGACGCCCTCGATAAGTGTCTTTTCCTGAGCTAATGCTGAGGACAACACCAATGGCAATATAGGCAAGGATGGCGCGAGAGGTTGACGTGAAATAAGCAATACCTGCTGCACTCAGGCGAACGGCAAGAACATCCAGATGAAATCGGTTGGCAATATAGCTGCACACGCCCATGATAGCGGGAGAGGCTTCACCTTCCTTTTGCTGAGTGAAAATTTTTCTGATCACTCTCATTGACGAGTCCTCCAGCCCGGAACTTCATTGTCCAGAATACGCTCCAGAACATGAACTCGTTCTTCCATGACTTCTACCCGGTGTACAGTGGCTTCAAAAAGCTCCTGAGAATCTTCATCCAACTGTCTGGCCTGACGCAATTGTGTCAGGTAGTGGAAGACCAGCCAGGGCAGGAACAGGAATAAAATCAGAATGGCACTGATAGGGACAATGCCGTCGATGACATATTCCATAGGTATTGTGACTCCCTTTTTGGATCAATTCAGTATTGTTGTTTTAACCATTATCAAACGGCTTTTTCAGGATTTTCTGTGGACAGAGATGCTTTTAGAGAGGCAAGTTCTTGTTCCACTGCACTGTTCATTTCCAGATTCTGGAATTCCTGCTCAAGTTCTGAAGTACCAAGACCTTCAGCTTCTAACTGGCTATCCAATGCATCCAGATCCCTTTCCATCTCTTCGAACCTGGCTTCCTGACGCAACCGGGCCTTTTCCCGGGTGCTCTCCCGCATTTTCAGACGATTCTGGCTCACCTGCCTTCTGAGGCGCAGAGACTCAAGACGTTTGCGAGCTACCTTCATGGCATTTTGAAGACGCTGTATGTCTTCATCATGGCGGCCAAGCTGCTGTTCCATTTCTGCCAGATACTGTTCTTTTTCCCGGGATTCTGACAGCAATCTTTGCTTTTCTGCCAGAGCATGGCGGGCAAGGTCTTCACGGCTATGCTCAAGTGCCAGTCTGGCTTTGGCGGTCCACTCTTCAATATTGCTCAATCTGTTCGCCAGCTGTCGTTCGATATCTTTTTTATCGGCGATCAGACCTGCGGCATCGGAGCGCACTTCAACCAGGGTTTCTTCCATTTCCTGAAGCATCAGGCGAGCCATTTTTTCAGGATCTTCTGCCTTATCCAGCAGAGCGGTGATATTTGCATTCAGGATGTCACTGAGACGGGAAAAAATACTCATGACTGCGCTCCCTGATTCGGGTTGATTTTCAAAAAATTAATAATGAGCTTGTCGTCTTTTTTCTTGTTTAAATGGCTGTTGTTGTCATTTTGCTGAACGGTCTCATTTAATGGCTGCTGATCAAAGAGGTGCTCATTAATCAACTGGTGATGTCTGGCGAGATCTGCTGGCAGCTCTTTCATCAGTTCCTGTTCTATTTGCTCCATGGCTTCCGTTTGCAGTGCTTTCATTTCAGTGTCAGAAATCATTTCTGACCACAGTGGCAGCTCATCGGCAAGAGCAACTGTGCTAATCAAACCAAGTGAGACAATAACAGATTGAAGCAGTGCTTTCATGTTTAGAATTCCTTTCATTAACTATTTACTTGCCATTTAACAGGTCAGAAACTGTGCCAACCTGACAAGTTACAATAACCTGCTGTTTATTAAAGAGTTATTAAATTTCTGTTTAGAGCTGACAGTTTTTGACCGTGGTCTTTTTGGCCACTATGTGGTTTGATAGACCAGACAATGGTTTAAATCGCATAGCTTTCGAATAACAAAAACAATGCCCGACATCATTTCCTCCAGGAAGAAGACTTTGATCGGCTCATCGCCTGCATTTCTTGAGATGCTTGAGTCAATTTCCCGCTATGCTCGCCATGAGCGTCCGGTATTAGTGATGGGAGAGCGGGGAACGGGTAAGGAAGAGGTCGCAAGTCGTTTGCATTATCTGTCACCACGATGGCAACAGAATCTTGTTAAGCTTAACTGCGCCGCATTCAATGATGAACTTCTGGATTCAGAACTGTTTGGCCATGTGGCCGGTTCATTCACCGGTGCACGACAGGCGAGAACGGGTCTTTTTCAAGCGGCTGATGGAGGGACTCTTTTTCTCGATGAGTTGGCGACCATGGGGCCAAGGCTGCAGGAAAAACTGCTAAGGGTTGTGGAGTATGGTGAGTTATACCGGGTTGGCAGCTCCAGGCCAGTGCAGGTTGATGTGAGGGTGGTGGCTGCAACCAATGAAAACTTACCTCAGCTTGCAAGAGAAGGACGCTTCAGGGAAGACCTTCTGGATCGACTGGCGTTTGATGTGGTGGCTATCCCTCCTCTGCGAGCCAGACAGGAAGATGTCCTGTTACTTGCCAATCATTTTGCTGTGCGAATTTCTCACGAGTTGGGAGAGATAGAAGACGACATAGGCTTTGCAGGCTTTTCAGGCTCAGCGATTGAAACGCTGAATAACTATCAGTGGCCTGGCAATGTCCGGGAACTCAAGAATGTTGTTGAGCGCAGTGTATGTCATAGCATCCCGGGTGAACCCATTGAGGACATTGTGCTTGACCCATTCAGTTCCCCATGGCTTTCCGGATTAAAATCATCGAACGAGCCAGACGTAAAGACATCCAAAGAAGAATATCGAAGTTCTTCTTCTGATATTGATGTAACCAATAAAACTGGACAGCTGGAATTATGGCTTGAGCAGATGAGAGATGGGCAGGTCGTAGAATTGAAGGGTGTCCTGGCAGAGACAGAGCGCTCGTTTGTCCATCATGCCATGGAAAACTGCCGGCATAATCAAAAAGCGGCAGCAGAAATGTTGGGTTTAAGTTATGACCAATTCAGGTCATTAATAAAAAAATACGGGAAGGCGCGGGTAAGAGAGCAAGAAATAATTGTCTGAGGTGTTCTGGTTCCCACTCGGAGCGGTGGGAACGCACACCAACTTCACTCTCAATTCAATGGGCCGAAGGAACCGCATCCAGCAACATTTTTGTGTATTCATGTTGTGGCTGAGTCAAAACCTGTTCAGTCAGACCCTGTTCAACAATCTTGCCACCCTGCATGACCGCAACGCGATGGGCGATGTGAGGGATAATGGAAAGATCGTGGGTGATGAACAGATAGGATACCTGTAACTCCCTCTGAAGCTCTAACAGCAAGTCCAGTACTTCAGCCCGAATGGAAACATCCAGGGCGCTGGTGGGTTCGTCACAGATAATCAGATCCGGCTCTACGGCCAGGGCCCGGGCAATGGCAATACGCTGTCGTTGACCCCCTGAAAACTCATGTGGGTAGCGGTGACGATGCTCAGGCTCAAGCCTTACTCGGGCAAGCAGGGATTCAATGCGCTGAATCCGCTCCTCTTTAGAAAGTTCAAGACCAAGGCTGACCATTCCCTCTTCAATAATATCCCCAACGGTCATGCGTGGGTTCATGGAAGAGAACGGGTTCTGGAAAATAACCTGAATCTTCTTGCGCAGCGGCAGCATTTCCCGGCGGGTTAGCTGATTGACACAAAGGCTGTTGTACCAGATGTTGCCGGCAGTGGCTTTCTCAAGGTTAAGAATGGCACGCCCCGTTGTGGACTTACCACACCCGGATTCACCAACCAGGGCCAGAGTCTCCCCTTTGCCAATGGCAAAACTGATGCCATCAACGGCTTTGGTGTAGCTGTGTACCCGCTGAAATAATCCTTTGCGCACCGGGAAGTGGATTGTCAGGTCTTCCACGGTTAACAGGGACGCTTCTTTTTCCAGTGAACGGTACTCGTCCATATCCGGAAGACTATCAATCAGCTGTCGGCTATAGGCTTCTTTTGGATCGGCAAAAAAGGCTTCACAAACATTCTGTTCAATGATCTCTCCCTGGTACATAACGCCGACCCGATCAGCAGTCTGGCGAACAACCCCCATATCGTGGGTGATCAGCAGAACGGCCAGTTTTCGCTTTACGGTCAGCGTTTTAATCAGTTCCAGAATCTGTTTCTGAATCGTCACATCAAGAGCGGTGGTTGGCTCGTCCGCCAGGAGAATATCGGGTTCACAGGCCAAAGCCATGGCAATCATCACACGCTGTTGCTGACCACCGGACATTTGGTGGGGATACCAGTCAACCCGCTTCTCCGGGTCAGGCAAGCCTACTTCCCGAAACAGTTCAACCGTCCGCTCACGGATTTCTGAAGAATTCAGCGAGGTATGAATCTTCAAGGTCTCTGCAATCTGAGCCCCAACGGTCTGTACCGGGTTCAAGGCAGTCAGTGCATCCTGAAAAATCATGGCGATCTTTTTGCCGCGTATACCGCCCATTTCCTGTTCCGTTAAAGCGAACAGGCTGGTTTCAGGCAAGGCGATTTTACCCCTGGTAATGGTCAGTGCATCCGGCAGTAGTCGCAGAATGGACAGGGACGTTATGGATTTGCCACTGCCGGATTCGCCAACCAGTGCATACACTTCACCTTTTTTCAGGTCAAAGCTGACATCCTTCAAAATGGTCGTATATGGCTTATGACGCAAGCGAACGTTCAGGTTGCTGACGGAAAGCGCCAGCGATTTATCGACTGTTTGCTTTTTTATAGTGAGTTCACTGGTGGCCGTTTGAACGTAGGCAGTGGATCGTGCTTCAGTCATTGTTACCGTCATCATGCCGTCTCCAGTTTGGTTTTTGGGTCAAACGCGTCGCGCACCAGGTCAGAGAACAGGTTGACGGACAGCACCAGGGTAAACATCAGGAAGAAAGCTCCGCACAGATTCCACCAGATAGATGGTTCACGGGACAGTTCCGTACTGGCCATATTGATCATATTGCCCCAGCTGGCCATGGCAGGATCGATACCGACACCAATGTAGGCAAGAACCGCTTCCGCCAGTACAAGACCGCTGAAGTCCAGTACGAAGGAGATCATAATGATATGGCTGAGGTTGGGCAGGATATGCCGTTTGATAATCTGGAAATGGCTTACACCAAAAGCATGTGCAGCCTGAACGTAGTCAAGCTGACTGATCTTCAGAGTTTCTGCCCGCAGCAGACGACAGAGGGTTGTCCAGCTGGTGATGCCCAGAATAAAGCACAGAGCCAGGAACCTGGCATCGGCTTTTTCCAGGCCAATCTCAAAGAACTGTGGATTATTATTGATCCAGACCTGGAACAGCAGAACGGAGGCTGCGATCAATAGCAAACCGGGAATAGAGATAAGCGTCGTGTAAATATATTGCACGACATCATCAATCCAGCCCCTGAAGTAACCGGCTGCCAGCCCCAGGCTGATAGCCACAGGCATGGTGATCAGGGTAGCCAGTGTGCCAATCAATACGCCGGTCCGAATGCCTTTCAGGCTTTCAAAGAGCGTGTCGTTTCCGGCCTGATCAGTACCCAGAACATGATATAGATTGCCCAGGGTGATCAACCAGCCAAGCACTGCCATGATAATGGCAAAGGTAATCCAGGCTGACTTCCAGGGCAGAGGGCTTATATCACCAACACCGGCAGACTGGCTTCTACGCAACCAGAGGGCATGAAGGCCGATCAGTGCCAGGGCAACGGCCAGGCCTTTGCCAATTCCGACCAGTGACTTAATAGCAATATCTTTAACAAATGATTCCGGGCTTGCCAAATGCGCACCGCCATAGGCCAGCTCCGGGTAATCCCGAACCCGCTCTCCATCCGGCAGTAACAGGTTTTCCTTATTCCATGATTTCAGGGCAAAAGGTGCGGAGTAGGTACGCTCAGGTCGTTCACCCATCTCACCGAGGGCAAGATCCAGCAGGCTATGCACATCATTGCTGTAAAACACCTGTTCGCTGCTTTGACCCTCCGCAGCAGGCAGTGCTTTACGGAAATGGACTGAGTCCACCAAGGCAATCATCACATAGGACATGATGATAACAAAGGTTGCCATGCCCAGTCTGGTGGCGAACACCTGTCGCCAGCGTTCCATGTTTTGGGGGTTGCGCCGAAAGGAGGCGACAAACAGGGAGATTGCACCGACCAGCAAAAAGATCAGCGCATCACTCCATAAAATGGTCCACATAAAGCCTTCACCAAACAGGCCGGGTCCGATTTCGAAATCCATAATTACGTCCCTCGCTGTTTAGCTCAATCGGACCCGGGGATCTGCCCAGGTGTACGAAATATCGGTCAGAATCAAACCAATGATGTAAAGAACAGAGCCGAGAAAGACCATCGCTCTGACAATGGCAAAATCCTGCGCACGAATAGCGTCCAGCAGGTAGCTGCCAAGGCCCGGAATACTGAAAAATGACTCCATCACCAGGCTGCCCATAAACAACACTGGAATCACAACCACCACCCCGGTGAGAATTGGCAGCATGGTATTGGGCAAAATATGCCGGAACAGCACGCCCGCCTCGCTGACGCCTTTGGCTCGGGCTGTTCTGGAAAAATCCTGTCCGGCTACTTCGATAAACAGCGAGCGGTACCACCGGGCGCTGGCACCAATACCGGAAATGACACCAATCACAATGGGCAGTATCAGGAAACGCCAGCCGTCTATACCGTCATTGAATCCGGATACCGGGAACAGACGGGACATTTTCGCCATGTAGTACTGGCCGAAAATGATATAGAACAGATAGGAGATGGACATCAGGGTAACAAAGACCACCACCGCAAAACGGTCCAGGCTGCTGCCACGGAACATCAATACCATCAGAGCCACCGAGATGTTGACAAAAATCCCAATAAAGAAGGTAGGAAGAGCCAGTGCCAGGCTTGGTCCCATGCGATCCAGAACGTCGGACTGAATACTTCTGCCGGCATCGGAAGTGCCAAAATCGAAAGCAAACAGTTTTAACGACTTGTTAAAAAAGATGGTGTCTGTGAGTATTCCCAGTCCATCGGCATCACCGTTTAAGAAAAGGGGTTGGTCATACCCTTTTTCAGCGATCCATGCCTGCACCGCGTCTTCGGTTACGTACTTATCCCCAAGATGAGCCGTTGCCATATCTTCAGGCGTGTTGACGATAAAAAATAAAACAAACGTCAGCAGATTTACGCCAATCAAAATTGGAATGGCGTAGCACAGTCTTCTAATTATGTAGGAAAACATATTTTTATCTCTACGAAGCATCAATCGTCAGTTTCTGCCTGCGGCGATAAGCCCTGATACCAGGAACAACCAAAAGGAATAACAAGCCGATACTGGCCATCAGTGGCCAGACAATGGGTTGGTTCCACTCTTTCTGTTTTTGTTCCCTGAGCGCAGGATCGACTCGAACGTATTTCAGCGTACCCTGGCTAATACCATGGCGCTTGGTGTTGTATACCCACTGGTTAGAGAGGTAATACTCCTTGTTATTAAAACCCCAGATCCATGGGCTATCTTTCTGAACAATGGCCACCATCTGGTTAATAGCAGCCAGTCGTTCCGGTCCATTGGCCAGTGTTTTTACTTTGTCGTATAAGCGATCAAAATCAGGGTTGTCATAGTTGGTAGAATTACTGCCGGCACACTGACATTTCACCAGGCCCTGACGACTGTCCAGAAGAAACAGGAAGTTTTCAGGGTCCGGGTAGTCAGCCAGCCATCCCCAGCCGAACATCTGGGTATTACCCTGGCGCATTTTTTCTTTGAAGCGCGGGTAGTCGGTGGTGCGGAACTCAAGTTGTACGCCAATCCTGTCCAGCTGTTTTTTGATCCAGTCCGCTCTTGGGCTGCTGTCCGCAGAGGTGGTATCCATATAGAGGATCAACGGCTTGCCGGTTTCGTGGTGTCGTCCATTGGGGTATCCCGCCTCAGCCAGTAATTGCCTGGCGTACTCAATGGATTTTCTTTTGGGTGTTTTGGTTGCCGGGTCCCAGTCAAAGATATAGGCGTTCGTTGCCGCTTCTCCTTCGGCATAACCATATAAGCCCGGTGGGATGGGGCCCTGGGCTACCTGTCCTATACCATTGCGGAAAATATCGATGTACTCCTGATCGTTATACACGATGCTGATGGCCTGACGAAGCTTGCGCTTATCTTCTGTATATCCGCCAACGACAGGATCGACCATATTAAAGCCGGTGTAGAAGAGCGAGGGGCGGATTTCTTCATCAACAATAATATTGCGTGTTTCCAGTTCCGGGGTCAGCTCGAGTCCACCCGGGCCGACAGTAAACGCCTGGTCAAAAGTGGCCGTATTGATGTTGGGGTCACCATCACCGGAACGGTCGTAGTAACCTTGAGTGAACTTACTCCACATGGAGGTGGCCGCTTTTTCATAGCGGAAAATGGCTTTGTCAATAAACGGCAGTGGCTTCCCAGCATCGGCCAGGTAGCCTTTTTTCTGATCATCGACCGAACCATCAGAAGGGTAGAGTTCTTGTCGGAAATTCGGGTTTCTCTCCAGAACGATTTCACGATTGGGTGAGTTCACCGTCATCATAAAGGCACCGGTACCAATAGGGTTCCAGTCCAGCGTCAGGTTACGATCTGGAAATCCGGGGTTGTGGTAAAAGCGGTCGGCTTCCCAGGGGACAGGCGCAAAGAAAGGCATGGCAAGCCAGTATTGAAACTGCGGATAAATGCCTTCAATGCGAATGGAGAACGTATAGTCATCCACCCTGGTCAGTCCTTCCATGGGGTGAGCGCGAAGGTCCAGCCACGCTTCTTCCTGTCGGTTCTCTTTGGCCCATGCACCAAAATCTTTCATGCCGACAATGTAATCGGTCATCAAACCAAGCAGCGGTGATTTGTTGACCGGGTCAGCCATCCGTTTGATCTGATAGATGTAATCGTCTGCTTTCAGTTCCCGGGTACCGGTGGCGGGAAAGTCGCTCAGCTGCTTGTACTGTTCACTTTCTTCCGCAGAATTAAACAGGTAAACCGGTTTGCCCTGATCGTCTTCTGCAAGTGCAGGGTGGGGCTGATACATGGTACCTGGCTTGAGTCGTATGGTAATTAGGCTGAATGCAACATCATCCTGACTGTCTTCAGATACCGGATTTAAATTCTCGTCAAGCAACTCCAGCGTCGGCATTGATGCAGCAGTAGCGGGCTCCAACTCATAAGGACGCTTGAGGAAGTGGTATTGCAGTGGTGGCTCATAAATCTGGTCAATAAACAGCTTTTCCTCCGAACTGTAAGAACGGACCGGGTCCAGATGTTTGGGACGGGTAATGAAACTGCCAAAGTAGGTAACGTCTTCTGAATCCACCGGTGGATTCGGGTCATTCCAGGGGCCTGAGCATCCCGAAAGCACTAGAGTTGCAGTCAGAATAGCGGCCCACTTTGAAGTGGGGCTTTGCGGCATGATTGTTCTCTTTATTGTTATCGGTGGTCAGAGCCAGTGGGCTGCTGTTCGCCATGCGTCAAGCAGATGTTGAGCCAGAGACGCATACATTTTTCAGAGATAGCCAAGGTGTTGGCTGATCAGTCGCTAAAGAATTGTACGTATTTATCCTTACCTCGTCACCTGTCAATTAACAATACGTCTCATGACGTTTAGTGGTGCGATCAAAAAGCAAAAGGCACCAATATGGTGCAAAATAGAAAAGATGACTGACAGAGGATGGTGGAAAAAAATTGCAGAGTAAAAGCCTTTGTTATCTGCAATTGGCTAGTAAAATACCCTTTTTGTGAGGCCGGTAGGTGAAAATACCTATTTTTTTGTGTTGTTTGGTTGATTTTTCTCTTTAAAAAAACTTACAGTGCGCTTACCTGTCACAAAAATGAAATATACGTACGGCCATGTAAGTATAATTTGTTTCTGTTTTTTAATCCTTGTGTTTGCGAGTGACGTAAAAATTGGAATGATGATTGCATTGTCGCGTTTATGGATGTGAAAGCATTACAGGTATGACTGCATCAATGTCTAACCGACAATTGCAGTATAAATTGGTGATAAGCCAATAGTGTGGTGAAGGCTAATAACCGGATCAGCACAGGGGAGCTACAAGGGGATGTCTCCATCGGGGATGGAAGTAGTAAGAGCGTAGCCCGCCACGGCGGTGTACAGGCAAGGAGCCAAAAGCTCAGGCTGGCCATAATAAACACAACAAGTGAGCAAGGAAAAATAATGTTCAGAAGGACGGTGTTGAGTACAGCAGTTGCTGTCGCTTTAGGGTCTTCGTTTGTCTCAACGGCAGCATATTCTAATGAGGATTCGGTTGAAAAACTGGAGAAAATCCAGGTGACCGGGTCGCGGATTTCTCGGGTGGATGTTGAGGGTCCATCTCCTGTAGTGGTTATCTCTGCTGAAGATATTGAAAGCAGAGGTTATACCGATATTTTTGAAGCACTGAATTCATTGAATCAAAATACGGGTGGTTCATTAAATCAACAAAACAGTTTTAGCTTTACCCCAACAGCGCAAGCGGTAAATTTGAGGGGCTTGGGTGTTGGTCGAAGCCTCATTTTGATTGATGGTAAACGTCTTCCCATGTTCCCCCTTGGTGCTGGCGGTGCTGAAAATTTCACCGACATAGGACAAATTCCTATTGCGGCAGTGGAGCGTATCGAAGTACTGACAGATGGTGCTTCTGCTATCTATGGCTCTGATGCAATGAGTGGTGTTGTTAACGTAATTCTGAAGAAGGATTATGAAGGGGCTGAAGTGAAGCTTCGCACTGGTGACGCACATGAAGGTGGTTACCAGAATAACAGGCTTGAAGTTTTGGCCGGTACAGCTGGCGAAAGATCCAGGGTAACGTTTATCGCCCAATTCCAAAACAATGAAATGCTTCGTAATGCCGATCGTGACTGGGCAAATAATGATGATAGCGATCGCAGTCAGTTTTCTGCTTATAGTTCATACGGTGCTTCTTTTCAAGCAGCGGATAAAACAGTGACTATACCTGCTGATTGCGAAGGCCTGCTTGGTAAAAATGCTGTACTTCGATCTGATGGGAAGTGTGGCTATAACCGTTCAGCCCATAGGACTCTCAAGCCGGAAAATGAAAGTTTCGATTTGATGGCGAACTTTGAGTATGACCTTTCTGATGATATGACCGCATTTTCCCGTCTGAGGTTTGGTCAGAAAGAGACCTTGGCTTATTTTGAGCCAAATGCCTACGACGTTGAACTTTCAGCTACCGATCCAGGTAATCCAACCTTTGGCACTCCAGGCGCTCAGAAAGGAGAATTTACTCGCCGAATGGTGGAGTTTGGAGAGCGGTCCAGTGGCGGTGAAAGCCAGTATCTTGGAGCCATGGCTGGAGTCAATGGCCTGTTTAATGATCAGTATGACTGGGAAACTACCATTGGTTATACCATCCAGACAATGGATGTAACAAGCGAAGAAATTATCCAGAAAACCATCGATGATATGGTGAAGGCTAGAACGTTGAATCTTCTGGAAGAGATTCCTCAAAGTGTTGTTGATGCAGCCCGAGGTACTTCTAAAATTGACTCAGAATCTTCCATCATCAGCTGGACAGGGTCTTTTTCTGGTGACCTGATGGAGCTGCCTTCCGGAACTGCTGCTTTTGCTACCTTTGCGGAAATTAACCGCACTGAGTATGAGGATGTCAGGGATCAAGGCACCCTTGATGGCATCTATGTAGGTAAAGGTGGTACCTCAGGCGGTGGTGAAAGAACCCAATATGGTGTTGGTGGTGAGGTGATGGTTCCAGTTGTTGAGGATTTGGAAGTTACCCTTGCCGGTCGTTTTGATGATTACAATGATGACTCAAAAACCGGATCAGCATTCACGCCGAAAGCTTCTTTTGCCTATCGTCCAGCAGATGTGTTGCTGGTCCGGGGTGGGGTCGGTAAAAGTTTCAGAGCCCCCGACATGCAGCGTTTGTTTGGTGGCACGACAAAAGGATTTAACAATTCTTCTGATCCAACCTACTGTGAAGCAACGAAGTCTTCTGGTGGCACGCCCGCAGAGATAGTGGAGGCTTGCGGTACTCAATATTTTGATACTGAAGTTGGTGCGAATAAAGAGCTTGAAGAAGAAAAAGGAACAAACTATTCCTTCGGTATTGTTTGGGAAGCTATGGATGATCTGACGGTAACGGCTGATTGGTACAAAGTTAAGTTGACTGATCTGGTTGTTACTCCTGATCTGGGGCGTATTATTGCTGACCCGAGCCGCTATGCAGGTACTCAGGTAATCCGTAAAGGCGATGGCACCATTGATAAAGTTATCTATGGTCCTGTCAATCAGGCAGGTGAAAATGTTGAAGGAATAGACCTCAGTGTTCGGTACCGGTTCCCTGAAACCAGCTTTGGTTTGTTCTCAACAGAGTTTGCCACTACCTATTTAATAAAGCGTGAAACTCAAACATCTGATACTGATCCGGTGAAAGATGTCACAGACCATGAGCCAGGTATTCAGGCATCGGTTAATTTGGGTTGGGAGTATGACAAGCTGTCTTCAAATCTCTTTGTGAAGTATCGCGACTCTTATTGCTCAGATTTTGCTAATGATTATTACTTTACTGACTGTGAAGCGGCCAAGTCGGCTGGTTATGAAACCAAAGTGAGTAGCATGACTACATTCAATCTGTCGGCTAAGTATCGTGTTAATGAACAGGCAGTGGTTGGTATGGGTATTACCAACCTGTTTGATAAAACACCGCCCGCTGACCCTCTGGATGGCACCTCGCCATATTACGCAGAAACTTATGATAATCCGGTAGGTAGGGCATACTACCTTGAGGCCAGTTACAAGTTCTGAATTGTAACTGATTGCATTCCCACGCTCCGCGTGGGAATGCATATCTAAACCCGAATTGGATGCTCCGACATGGAAAGGACGCCAACACTATTGCTCATACCTTTCAGAGGAAATTGTTCAGCTTTCCTCTGAAAGATAAACAACAAAAACATCATGGGAAATGGCAGTCCATGTACAAAAAGAAAACAACCCATAAGGTGAAGAGCCTGTGCAGCACGCTGGTACTCAGCACTGCGTTGTCCGCTTCAATAGTCATTCCAACCGCATTTGCCCAGGACCCTTTGAGCAGTGCACTCACGACACAGCAGAAAACCGATAAAGCATCCCAGCGCTCCCAAGCGAAGGTGAATACCCTTTCTGACCAGGCCCAGGAGCTTCTGGCAGAGTACAAAAGCACCATTCGTCAGGTTGAGGCATTAACCGTTTATAACCGCCAACTGCAAAAAGTCGTCAATGCCCAGCAAGCAGAAATTGAATCCATGCTGGCCCAGATCGAAACACTGGATCAGACCAATATCGAAATCACACCACTGATGTTGAAAATGGTGGATGGTCTGGAAGACTTTATTGCTTTGGATGTCCCCTTCCAGCTGGAAGAACGGACTGACCGTGTCGCCCGACTCCGGGAAACCATGGATAGCCCTAACGTCACTACCTCGGAAAAATACCGCAAAATTCTTGAAGCCTATCAGATTGAAAACGACTTCGGTCGTACCATTGAGGCCTATGAGGCCAGCCTCGGCGCAGGTGACGATACCCGTACCTACAACTTCCTCCGTATCGGTCGGCTGGCGCTGCTTTACCAATCTCTGGATGGCGAAGAAACCGGTCAGTGGAACAGCGACACCCGCAGTTGGGAAGTTCTTCCGGATAACTATCGTGCCGGTGTTAACCAGGGCCTGAAAATTGCCCGCAAACAGGCACCCCATAACCTGATCAAACTGCCGGTACGCGCTGCGGAGGATGCATAATGAAGTACATTACCGCTATTACAAAAGCAGTGGTAAAACCACTGGTGGTATCCCTGGGGCTTGGCCTGACATTCTCGGCCGGTGCCAGCGAAGGTGCTGCTGCGCTGCAGGATCTTTTGAATAAAATCAAGGCAGACAGCGTTACCGAAAGCCGTGAAAACAAAGCCCGTGAAGCACGCTTCTTAAGTGATAAAAACTCACAACAGCGTTTGCTGGCGGAAGCTAAAGCGGAGCTTAAGGCCCAGGAAAACCTGAGTGACCAGTTGCTCAAGCAGTCGGACGACAATGAAAAAGTTCTTAAGGAAACTCAGAATACGCTGGATATTCGCTCTGGAGAGCTGAAAGAACTGTTCGGTGTTGTGCGTCAGTTTGCCGGTGATAACAAAGGTATCTTTGAAGCCTCCATGATCACCGCACAATATCCTGAAAGAACCACTTTTATGGCGGAAATGGCCGAAAGTAAAAAACTGCCCACAACCGCCAAACTGGAACAGTTCTGGCACGAAGTACTCCGTGAAATGGTGGAATCCGGTCGTGTGGTTAACATGTCGGCCACGGTTGTTTATGGAGAAGGCGATGAGGCTCAGAAAGACATCATTCGTGTCGGTAGCTTTAATGCCATCGCCGATGGTAAATACCTGACTTACTCTCCAGCCGTTGGCAAGTTCCAGGAGCTGTCCCGTCAGCCACAGTCAGGCATTCTCTCTGCCGTTGCTGAGCTGGAAGCCTCTGCCACTGGTTATACACCGTTCTATGTAGACCCATCTCGTGGTCAGATTCTCTCACTGCTGGTGCAAAGCCCAAGTATTGGGGAACGAATCGATCAGGGTGGTGTTGTCGGCTATGTCATCCTTGGTCTGGGTGCCTTTGGTCTGCTGCTGGCGGCTGCCTGCTTTATTAACCTGACACGAATTGGTCAGGGTGTTCGCAAACAGCAGAAAACCGATCAGGTCATCAAAGGTAATCCTCTGGGTGACATCATGCAGGCTTATCAGGATAACCGTGATGCCGACCTTGAAACCCTCGAGTTGAAACTTGATGAAATCATCATGCGTGCAGCGCCTTCCATTGAACGCGGTGTGGGTGGTATCAAACTGATCGCTTCAGTAGCACCACTGTTGGGCCTGCTGGGAACCGTGGTTGGTATGATCGCTACCTTTCAGGCCATTACCCTGTTTGGTACGGGTGATCCGAAGCTGATGGCAAACGGTATTTCCGAAGCACTGGTAACCACTATGCTGGGCCTGGTTGTCGCCATTCCGACCCTGTTTACCCACAGCCTGGTGAATAGCAAGAGTCGTCGTCTGATTCAGGTACTTGAAGAGCAGAGCGCGGGTTTTATTGCCCGTCATCAGGAGCAGGACCTGAATACTGGCGCACGTAATGCTCGTACTACGGTGTCCGTCAACGCTGCTGAACCGGCGTAAGGAGTAATCCATGCTCTGGTTACTGGAAGAAATTGACTCCATTCGCCGCTTTTTAGGCATGGGCGGCGATGTACTGATGATGCTCTTTGTGCTGACCCTGATGCTCTGGGTGCTGGTCATTGAGCGTTATCTGTTCTTTTTTCTCGAAAGCCCGAAGCTGGTTAAGGGAACCATTGAGAAGTGGCAGAACCGGTCGGACAAGTTGTCCTGGCAGGCCCGGCATATTCGTACCGCCATGATCTCCGAGGTCTCCCTGAGTGCAAAGCAGGGGCTGCCCATGATCAAAACCCTGATCGCCCTTTGTCCATTATTAGGACTGCTGGGAACAGTAGTGGGCATGGTTCAGGTATTTGATGTACTGGCCGTCACCGGTACCGGCAGCCCAAGGGCGATGGCCTCGGGTATTTCCAAGGCCACGATTCCTACCATGGCAGGAATGGTGGCCGCACTGTCCGGTCTTTATTTCAGCGCATTGCTTGAGAAGCGTGCCGACCGGGTGAGCCATAAAGTCGCCGATTCCATGCAGCATTGATTGAATTGCCATTGCACTGCTCCCGGCAGTGCAACGGGTGAGAGGAAAGAATAATGAGAAGACGCTATAGCAACGGCGCACAGGAAGATGCAGGGATTGATATGACACCGATGCTGGACATCGTGTTTATCATGCTCATCTTTTTCATTGTAACAACGTCGTTTATTAAAGAAGCAGGTATTGATGTTAACCGGCCTACGGCCAATTCCGCCCAGGTGGTGAAAAAAGGCAATATCATGATCGCCGTGAGCGACACCGGAGCGGTGTGGATTGACAAACGTCGGGTAGAAGTGGGTGCGGTTCGTGCCAACGTTGAGCGGCTGAAGGCAGAAAACCCGGAAGGTGCGGTGGTAATCCAGGCGGATAAGAAATCCGAATCTGGTATTGTCGTAGAAGTCATGGACCAGGTGAGACTGGCGGGTGTTTACAGCATCTCCGTGTCTGCACGGGAACCATAAAGCTGTTGGATCGGTGTAGTGAGAGGTGCGTATGCGTTATTTAGCAGCACTCGGTCTCGGTTTTGTGGTGGCACTGGGGTTGTTTGCGGTGATGAATGCCCTGGTCAACAACAACCGCCATGAACTGGTCGAGGCCGATGATAACCGGATCAGCGAGTTTATTCGCTTGCAGCGTCCGGAAACCATCAAAGAGAAAAAGCGGGAAATCCCAAAGCCCCAGCCTAAACGGCCACCGCCACCGCCAGAGATGAAAATCTCCCAGCAGGTGGATAAGCCGGTGATCGAGCAGGTGAAGATGGAAGTGCCCCAGGTGGATGTGGATCTTGACCTGGCCGTAGGCGACGGTGCTGGCCTGTACGCCTCTGGTGGTGTTTCTGCTGGTGGTGGTCCGGTTCCTCTGAATAAGTTCAGCCCCATGTATCCCCGTAAAGCACTGCAAAGTGGTGTGGGTGGTTCAGTGGTCTTTCAGTACACGGTTAATGCCGATGGCCGGGTATCGGACGTAAAAATTGTCAAAGAAAAGCCCCGTGGTAAAGGATTCGGCAAGGCGATTAAAAAGGCTGCTCTGAAATGGAAATTTAAACCGGCAATGGAAGACGGTGTTGCGGTGGCACGTACACAGCAGCAGGAATATGAGTTCGTCTTGGAATAACGAGTGGAGTAAACCATGGACAGTATAAGGTTAAGTCTAAAAAAGACGGCTATGGTTTCTGTGCTGCTGGCGGGCATAAGTGCTCCGCTGGCCATGGCCGCTCCCAAAAAAGCGCCAGAGCTGCGGCAGATTACCTATAAGTACATTCTCAAAGCCCAGGAACAAATGGCTGAAGATGATTATGCCTCGGCTCGTCAAAGCCTTGAGCATGTGCTTGGCAAAGTAAAAAACAGCAAATTCGATAAGGCGGCGGTTAACCAGATGCTGGGCGTCGTATTTGCCAACCAGGAGCAATACGACAAAGCCATCGGTTATTTTCGATCAGCCCTGGCTGATGATGCACTGCATTTACCTGCAGCTCAGCAGGTTCGCTATAACCTTGCACAGCTGTTGATGATGAAAGGTCAGTACCGGGAAGGGATCGACCAGCTGAAAGTCTGGATGGCTAATCTGGATGAGAAAGTTGCGATACCGGCCAGTGCCTGGATTATGCTGGCCAACGGCTATTCCAGAATGCAGGAATGGAAAAATGTGGTAGATCCGGCGAAGAAGGCAATTGCGGCGTCGGAAGCACCTCCGGAGTCCTGGTATACCCTGTTGCTGGCCGCCCATTATGAGTTGAAAGACATTCCCAAAGCCATTGATGTTCTGGAAATACTGGTCACTCTGGCGCCGCAGAAAAAACAGTACTGGCTGCAGCTTTCAGGCATGAATATGTCCATCAAGCGGGATGCAGCGGCACTGGCCGCACTGCGTGCCGCCTATCGCAATGGTCTGTTTGATAAGGAAAGTGACTACACACAGCTGGCAAACTTCCTGACTTATCAACAAGTGCCTTATCAGGCTGGTGTTGTTTATTCACAGGGAATGGAAGCCGGGCTGGTTGACAGTAATTTCGAAAACCTGAAGAAGCTTGCCAATTTCTGGTCCCACGCCCGGGAGAATAGCAAGGCTATTGATGCTTTTAATCGAGCGCTGGAACTTGAGCAAGATCCTGATCTGCAGGTTAAATTGGCCAGAATGCTGGCTCGTTCCGAGCGTTATCAGGAGTTACTGACGCTGGTTACCAACCCTTTTGACGGGATTACCGAGAAGCAGCAGGGAGAGATGCTTTTTCTGACAGGCATGGCCCACTATCAGCTGGGAGATAGTCGAAAATCACTGGGTTATATGGAGAAAGCGGCGTCTATTCAGAGCAGTAGAGGCCAGGCCAACTCCTGGATTGGCTTTTTGCAACAGGACCTGAATAACCAGTAATCGGCAAATAAATTCCTCCCTCCCTTAACTGCCATCGTGGTTAAATCCACGGGGAGGGAGGGATTTTTTATGTGAAGGAAATCATGAATATCAAAATGGATAACTCAATCCCGGTATGGGATAACACTCACATTTATCAGGATTTTAACGATCCGGCTCTCAAACAAGACCTTAAAACTATCACCGAAATATGCGATGCATTGAGCGACAAAGCTTTAGCACTCGATACCGGCAATGAAAATACGGTGGTTAAAATACTGGTTGAGGCTATTAAGCTTGATGAAAAAGCCAGTATTCTGTGTTGGACCGCTTCCACCTTCGCCAGTTCAGCCAGCAGTGTCGATGCTAAAAATGAAGATGCATCCAGGCTGGATGCCAGAACCAATACACTGAGTGCCAGGATTGACCAGGCATTTAAACCTTTTAAACAGTATTTGCTAAAAGCGTCAGATGAAGTATTGCAGCAAGTGTTTGCTGATCGCGCAGCAGCGAGCTATCAGTTTTATTTTCAGCATGAAAGAAAACGTAACGCACATTTGTTGTCTACCGATGAGGAAGTGGCGATCTCCGCCCTGTCAGTGGACGGCCTGCATAGCTGGTGGCGTCTTTATAATGATCTGAGAGGTTCATTGCGATGCCAGGTCGGCGACCAGGAAATGGGCCTTGCCGGTGCATTTAATCTGACATTGCAACATGACCCGGTAAAACGTAAACAGGCATGGGAGGGTATCCAGAACGCCTGGCGTAGCCGTGAGGAAACAGCTGCCGCGATTCTCAATGCGGTCAATGGCTGGCGGAATGAAGAGAATCAACTGCGGTCAAACATTGAGCCAGTTCATTATCTGGATGTGAGTTGTCATCGCCAAAAGATTGAAAGATCAACGTTAAGTGCCTTGATGGATACCACGGAATCCCGGATGAGCATTGGTCATCGTGCCCTGAAGGGAATGGCAAAAGGGCTGGGTATTGGTCAACTGGAGCCACAGGATATTTTAGCGCCATGCCCCAAATTAAATCATGATCTGTCCGGGAGTTATCACGCTTTCTCAGATTCCATTGATCTTATTTCAGATGCCTTCAGCCAATTTGACCCGGAAATGGGTGATTTTGCCAAAATGATGTATCAGAAGGGGTGGATTGATGCCAGACCTTCCAATAACAGGGCCAATGGTGCGTATTGTTCAAAGTTTCCCGGCGCCAGGGAACCTCGAGTATTTATGACCTGGGATGGGGCCATTACCAACGTTATTACTCTGGCCCATGAACTTGGCCATGCCTGGCATAACTGGGTTATGAGAGATTTGTCGTTTGTAGAAACGATCTATCCATCAACCCTGGCCGAGACGGCAAGTATCTTTGCTGAAACGCTTGTGCGTGATGCTTTGGCCAGAGAGGCGAGTAATGATCAGGAAAAACTGGCAACGTCGTGGGAAGATGCAAAAAGTGCCGGTTCGTTTCTGATCAATATTCCAGCCCGGTTTGATTTTGAGTCAAAACTGGTGGAGTCAAGAATGCAGGGCTATGTCCCAGCCAGTGAATTGTCAGCAATGATGAGTGAGAGTTGGGGTAAATGGTATCAAAACAGTGTGTCAGGCTGTGACTCTATGTTTTGGGCTGCAAAAATGCACTTCTCAATATCGGGAATGAGCTTCTACAACTATCCATACTTGTTTGGTTATTTATTTAGCCTCGGTATTTATGCCAAGAAAGACCAATATGGTGATCAATTCAGCGATGTTTATCGGGCCGTAATGATGGACACAGGCCGTATGACCTCAGAGGACTTGATAAAGAAACATTTTGATCAGGATATCCGTCAACCGGAGTTCTGGCATGCGAGCCTCGACATTGTAGAAAAACAGGTGGTCCGTTTTGAGGAATTACTGGACAACATTGCCTGAGACAGGTTGAAAGCAAAATAGGCATCAGGAATAATACTTATTCCTGATGCCTCAACCTTTGCGACAGGGAATCAAATAAACGGTCAAAAGCTGATAACAAAAAAGGTCAAGGAGTATTCCATGATTAATACCGCCCAGAAACTCACTATGACGACGTTTGCCATTGTGTGCATCCATGGACTTGTCGCTGTGGACAGTATGGGTGGTCTGCTAAACCCCCTGCCATAGGATAGCTGCACATCTTATTAACGCTGTTTTCTTTCAATCAAACCAAGTGTTGTTGTCAGCTGTCTTGTCTCGAACAGTATTGCTGTTCCCATCGGTTTTGACTGTTTGGTGAATACATGACCCTGACGTATTCATTTCTTAGCCTTTTATCGGCTGAATTTAGTAGTTAAAAGGCATTGGGGGATACATGTCTATTTTCTGGAACCTGGGATGGTTCTTTAAGCAACACTGGCTGCGTTACAGCTGTTGTGTACTTTTTCTGATTCTGGTGTCGCTGGCAGAGTTGTTGCCGCCCTGGATTATTGGTGATCTCGTCGATGAGGTGCAGCAGGGCAGCATTACTTTTGCCAGTGTTTTGCAGTCATCGCTGCTTATTGCCTTTATTGGTCTTGTCATATACGCCCTGCGAAATGGCTGGCGGATTATACTGTTTGGTGGAGCGATTGAGCTGGGCAGGGTTATGCGTCTGCGTTTATTTCATCACCTTACCCGGATGTCGCCGGAGTTCTATCAGCGACACAATACCGGTGATTTGATGGCTCACGGGACCAATGACGTAAGAGCCATTGAAATGACAGCGGCAGAGGGCGTGCTTACTCTGGTGGACTCCATGATTGCCGGTTCTGCGGTGATTATTGCCATGGTTCTGGTGTGCGGTTGGGAGATGACCGTGGCTGCGCTGCTGCCTTTTCCGGTCATGGCCTGGCTGATGTTCAGGTATGCGGGCTTACTGCATTCCCGATTCAAGCTGGCCCAGGAGGCGTTTTCCGATCTCAATAACCGGGTTCAGGAAGCGGTTTCCGGAGTGCGGGCGATCAGGGCCCATGATTTGAACCGTTCACAGATGCAGAAGTTCGCAGCTCAATCAGAAACTACCGTCGCTGCCAATATGCAAGTGGCCCGGATTGATGCGATGTTTGATCCGACGATTTCCATTTGTGTGGGTGTTTCTATCCTGGGAAGTCTGGGTTTCGGTGCATGGCGCATTGACAGCGGCCTGATGACGCTCGGTGAACTGACGACATTTACCATCTATCTGGGGTTACTGGTCTGGCCAATGTTTGCCTTTGGCTGGCTGTTCAATATTGTGGAAAGGGGGAATGCCTCGCTCAACCGCCTTCAGTCATTGATGGGTGAAAAGCCCGGTGTGTTTGATAGTGAATTCGAGACAGTTAAAAGCCTGGATGGTGATATCCACTTTGACATTAAAAACTTCACCTACCCGGGTGCCGATAAGGCGGCTTTGGGGCGGTTGTCGCTGAAACTGAAGAAAGGGCAGTTTGTCGGTATTTGTGGCAGAACTGGCAGTGGGAAGTCCACCTTGCTGAGGCTGCTGTTACGACAGTACGACGATGCTGCCGTGAGTGTTCAGTTAAATGGTGTTGATCATCAACAGTTTTCGCTGGATCAGCTCAGAAGCCGCTTCGCCCTGGTGGCTCAGGAGCCGTTTTTGTTTTCTGCGACCATTGCACAAAACATTGCTTTTGGAAAACCGTTGGCCAGCCGTGCAGAGATTGAACGGGTTGCCAGGCTGGCCTGTGTCCATGACGACATCGTCCAGTTTAAAGATGGTTATGAAACCATGCTTGGTGAGAAAGGAGTCAACCTGTCCGGTGGCCAGAAGCAAAGGCTGACCATTGCCCGGGCATTACTGCTGGATGCGGATGTTCTGTTGTTTGATGATGCTTTTTGCTCTCTGGACATGCAGACTGAGGCGAGAATTCTCGACAACTTGATAACCTCAGGTCAACAGAAAACCATTGTTCTGATTACCCAACGACTGACTAACTTGAACAAGGCGGATCAGATTGTGGTGCTTGATCAAGGCAGAGTCAGCGAATCAGGGGCACACAGGGAGCTGATCACCGGGAATGGCTGGTACGCCAGAATATTTAAACGTCAGTCTCTGGAAATAAAAACATCAGGGTGACTAAGTAGCTGGCCATATGGTTAGCTACTTAACTCTGTCTTCCGGGCCTTGGGAACTGGGTGGAAACGTGTTGGAAAGGAATAAGAACAATAAGCAGCAGTTTATACGGCTGTTGAATTATGGAAGACCCTACCGGCGGCAGCTGGTGCTCAGTCTGTTGCTTATGTTACTGGGTACCGGTGCCACGCTCTATGCGCCGGTATTAATGAAAACGTTTATTGATGACCATGTGGTTCCCCGTGACTGGGATCAGAATGCCCTGATCCTGCTAGCGGTTGGTTTTATGGCAATGTACCTGATGGCCGCTGTGATGAGCTGGTTTGAAGCCATGCTGTTTCAAAAGGTGGCGCTGTCGGTAGTACACGATATTCGTCGTCAAGTGTTTAATCACCTGTTCCGGTTACCGATGGCTTTTTTTGACCGGGAGCCGGTGGGCAAGCTGGTGTCAAGGGTGACTAACGATACAGAAACTGTTCGGGACCTGTTCGTTCAGGCACTGCCTGATACCATCAAAGGTGTTGTCACCATTATTGGCGTCATCATTGCCATGTTTTTGCTGGATGTTCGGTTGGCACTGTTCTGTCTGGGCATTCTGCCCATTATTGTTGGCTGTATTTATCTTTATCAGAAATACAGCCATCCGGTGTTTCATGCATCCCGCGCTGTGCTCAGTGATATCAACACCCGGATTAATGAATCCATACAGGGGATGTCGGTTATTCAGGTATTGCGTCAGCAGAAGCGGGTCAGTCAGCAGTTTGAAGATACGTGTCAAGAGTATCAGCGGATTCAGAATCGTCTGGTGATCATTAATGGCGTGCTCTTGAGGCCAATGGTCCATTTTGCTGCCATGTTGGCGCTTGCATTAATGGTCGGTGGCTTTACTGGTCAGGCATTGAGCGGGCCGGTAGAGATCGGGTTGCTTTATGCGTTTATAAACTATCTTGATCGTATGTTTGAGCCATTGACCCATATCACCATGCAGATGCAGGTTTGGCAGCAGTCAGTAGTTTCTGCTGAGCGGGTTTTCCAGTTGATGGATGAACCGGTTGAGGATAGACCGGAGCGTAAGAATGGTGTGGTTATTCAGCGTGGTCGTATAGCGTTTCGTGATGTTGAGCTGTCTTATGATGGGGTTAACAAGGCATTGGATGGTATCAGTTTTACCGTTGAGCCCGGGCAATTTGTCGCACTGGTTGGCCATACCGGCAGTGGGAAAAGTTCCATTGTTAACCTGTTAATGCGGTTTTATGAATACCAGAAAGGTTCAGTGCTGATAGATGACCAGCCCCTGGCTTTATTTTCCGAACAGACCTTGAGAGACAGCCTTGGGCTGGTGTTTCAGGAGCCTTTTGTTTTTCAGGGCAGTATTGCTGAGAACATCCACCTGGGAAAGGCTGACATCTCTGATCAAGGAGTAAAAGAAGCGGCTAACCGGGTTCAGGCATCTGGCTTTATAGAGCAGCTTCATGATGGCTATGAAGAGAAAATGGGGGAACGTGGGCAGTCACTGTCAAGTGGTGAGAAACAGTTGTTGTCGTTTGCCAGAACGCTGGCCCAGGACCCTGCGATTCTGATCTTGGATGAAGCCACTGCCAATATCGATAGTGAAACCGAGCTGTCGATCAAACAGTCGTTGTTTACCCTGAGGCAGGGCAGAACGACGTTAGCGATAGCCCACAGATTGAACACTATTGAAGACGCAGATCTGATTCTGGTGATGGAGCGAGGCAAAATAGTTCAGCGTGGAACTCATCAGTCACTGCTGAAAGAGCCGGGGTTGTATCGGGATATGTTTAAGGCACAGCGGGATGTTGTAGTGCAGGAGTCTGAAAGGTTGTCGCTGGTCAGTTAAAGTCTATCAGGCCTTTTGCAACCGTATTTTTGCAAACAGACAGATATCGTCGTTTAAAATAAACCGAAATTATACACTGATTGTTTAAACCATATGGATCAGGAAACGAAGAGTTAAGCCTATGAAGTTGCAACTCCTGACAGTTGCTATTGTCGGTACCGCGTTAATAACAGGCTGTGCAGTTAGCTCCCATCATTCTCTTGAGAAGCACGAGAAAGTAGCTCAGGCCCCTGAGGTTTCTGGTATTGAGTATGACAATATGGATTCGTCCGTGCGTCCGCAGGATGATTTCTGTCGTTATGTGAATGGTCAATGGCTTGATAAAACAGAGATACCGGAAGACAAATCACGCTATGGTGCCTTCAGCAAACTTTATGATGCACGACAATCTGAAGTGAATGCGCTCTATGTGAGTCAATCCGGGTTGGGGCTTCCTGATCGGGACTACTACCTGGAAGAGGGGGAGCGATATAAGGCTATCCGGCAACAATAGCGGGATTACATGACCGAACTTTTGGTCTTGGCGGGTCAACCAGAGCCGGAACAAGTGGCAACGGGGATTATGGCGCTGGAAACAAGGCTGGCTGAAGTTCAGTGGTCTCGCGTGGAGCGACGTGATCCGATAAAAGCCTACAACAAAATGACAGTAGCTGATGCCAATCAATTAATGGGGGATTTTGATTTTTCCCGGTATCTCCGGCAGGCCGGTGTTGATGTTGACCAGGTCATTGTGCGTCAGCCGGGCTACTTTAGAAAACTGTTGTTCATTATCAGCGGTACTGATATCTCGACATGGAAAACTACCTGACATTCCATACGTTAAACAGTTATGCGTCGTCTTTAAGTGAACCCTTTGCCCAGGTACGTTTTGATTTTTACGGCAGAACGTTAAGAGGTATTGAAGAGCCTGCACCACACTGGAAGCGGGGTGTTGACTCAGCGGATGATGTACTTGGCGAACTGTTGGGTAAGGAGTACGTGAAAACGTACTTTCCACCGGAAGCAAAAGCCAGAATGTCAGTGTTGGTTGATAACGTTATTGATGAATTCTATAAAGCCTTTGAGGTGGAAGAAGGTGATGGTATGTACCGTAAACCAGAAGACCGGGTAAAGATCTGGTAATATCAGTCGTGCTTTCGCCTCCTGTCAGGTTTAGGAGGCCATTTAAAAAGGAGTTTGCTCAATGGCTGAAATTATTGTCAGATCCGTAGAAATGAACGATGCGGATCATCTCAGAAAACTCTACGAGGGAGAGCGGGCTTATTCCGGTACAATGCAGCTCCCACGACCATCTCTGCAGCTCTGGGAAAACCGCCTGGAGAAGAGCAATCGGGAAAGTGTCCATCAATACGTGGCAGAAATAGATTCGAAAGTGGTTGGTTATCTGTTTCTGGATAATCCACCCAATCCGCGACGACGCCACGTAGGTTATCTCGGAATGGCCGTTCATGATGACAGCCAGGGGCAGGGGGTTGGCAGTGCCTTGATGGCAGCCATGGTGGATCTGGCAGATAACTGGCTGAACCTGCGAAGAATGGAGTTGACGGTGTTTGTGGATAATGAACCTGCAATTAAGCTCTATAAAAAATTTGGTTTTCAGATAGAAGGCGAGTCACCGGATTATGCTTTTCGAAACGGTGAGTATGTTGGTGTTTACCATATGGGCAGGATTAACAAACGGTAATTGAGCTTGTATGACTTTTTGCCAGAAATCAAAGAGCAGATTAGGGAACCAGTGGCAGGTACGTTATCGGGCACTTTCAGCCTGAGGAGGCTGGAAGTGCCCGATTATAATAAAAAGTTGCCACCAACGGGATTGGTCAAAATCAGATGCTTACCCTGAAATACAAGAATTAATAAAAGACAGTGAATTTATGAGTAGTCAGCAGATTATCGCTCTTGGTGGCGGTGGATTTTCCATGGAGTCTTCACCGGTACTGGATGATTATATCCTTCGGCAAGGTGGAAATAATCCGAGGATTTGTTTTCTAGGCACAGCATCCGGTGACAGTGAGAGTTATATTACTCGTTTTTATCAGCGTTTTGCTCAACGGGAGTGTCAACCTTGTCATCTTGAGCTGTTCCGAAGAGATGGCCGGGATATTGAGGCTTTTCTTTGCTCACAGGATGTGATTTATGTTGGCGGCGGAAACACGGTCAATATGCTGGCTATCTGGCAGCTTCATGGTGTTGATCAGGCGCTGAAAAAAGCATTGAACAGTGGAACCGTGCTGTGTGGGTTAAGTGCCGGTTCAATCTGCTGGTTTGAAGCAGGGGTTACTGATTCCTTTGGCGGTGATTTGCAGCCATACCCATGCCTGGGCTTTTTACCAGGAAGCCATTGTCCACACTATGATGGTGAAAAAAACAGAAGGCCTGCCTATCAGGAATTGATTAAACATGGTCGCCTTTCCCCGGGTATTGCAGCAGATGATGGGGTTGGTCTTCATTACATCAATGGGGAATTGAGTCGAGTAGTGTCTTCAAGGCCGGGTGCTGCAGCATATCGTGTGGAGATGGAGGCGGGGCAGTTAGTTGAGACTCGTCTGGTTAGAGAATTGTTAATCGAATGAAGGAACTGAACGTGTAGCTGGTTGATCTCAATATGGGGAGACAACAGAAAGACTATCACCTTTATATGTAGATTTTTTGAGATAAAAACAAGAACTAAAGTAATATGAACCTGACCCGCTTCTCCATCCACAACCCGGCCGTGATTGCTATTGCGGTTGCGCTCACTTTCCTGTTTGGCCTGTTGAGTATACGTCAGCTGCCCATTCAGTTGTTTCCTGATATTGACCGTCCTCACTTATCGGTAGAGGTGTTCTGGAGGGCAGCGGCACCGGAGGAGATAGAATCAGAAGTCACAGATCCACTGGAACAGGCGCTTAAAGGTCTGCCAGGGTTGAAGATGATGGAAAGTGATTCCGGCAGTGGACGTGTTGAAATTGATATGGAATTTGCCCTGGGCACGGACATGCAGGAAACCTTGCTTGAGGTGATCAATCGCCTGAATCGGGTTTCTGGCCTGCCAGACAATATCCGTGGACCGTTTGTCAATAATAGTGGCTCCAATGACAGCCTGACCTGGTTTTTTCTTCAGCAGTTACCGGGCAATGATCGTTCCATTAAAAGCTATCAGGGGCTGATTGATTCCCGGGTGAAACCGGTGCTGGAAAGTATTCCCGGTGTTGCTGGTGTCGCTGTCCGTGGCGAAGGGGAACAGCAGCTGGATATTGTTTTTGACCCATGGCGTGCCGCAGAGCTTGGGGTCACTATTCCTGAACTGGCAGCTCGTGTAGCCACCGGTTTTGATGTCTCCGGCGGTACCCTGAATATCGGGCGCCGTGAGTATAAACTGCGGCTGGCGGGTAAATATGAGATTGACCAGCTGGGTGACATGGTGGTGTCCTGGCGTGACGGTTTGCCAGTGTACCTTCGTGATCTGGCAGATATTTCAATAAGCCGGGGTAAGGAGCGAACGCTGCGCATTCAGAATGGCAACCCGGCCATTGGCATGCAGATTTTCAAAGAGTCTGGTGCCAATGCCCTGGATGCATTACTGGGCATCAAGTCAGCAGTTAAAAAACTGAATGACGATGTGTTGGAACCTGAAGGGGTGAAGATGGTTCAGTCCTTTGATGCTTCGGTATTTATTCAGCGCGCCCAGGATATGGTCAGTACCAACCTGCTCTTTGGGATTTTGCTGGCCATCGCCGTTCTCTGGTGTTTTTTGCGGCGCTGGCGGGCAACGTTGATTATTGCCATGTCGATCCCTGTGTGCCTGATGATTACGTTGGGTATTCTGTTTTTCACTGGCCGTACCTTAAATGTTATTTCTCTGGCCGGGCTGGCATTTTCTGTTGGCATGGTACTGGATGCCGCCATTGTGATGCTGGAAAGCATCGTACGACAGAGGGAGAACAGTAATATCGAACCAGTTAAAGCGGTGGAAGTGGCGTCGTCCAGGGTATGGGGCGCACTGCTGGCATCAACGCTGACGACGATCGCCATCTTTCTTCCCGTTATGCTTCTGAATGATGTGGAGGGGCAGCTGTTTGCTGACCTTGCCCTGACTATTGCGGTTTCGGTGGCTGTTTCATTGTTGATTGCCATGACGGTGCTGCCCACCGCTGCCGCACGGTGGTTACCACAACAGGAATTTAAAGACCACTACCGCCATATCTGGCAGGGAATAAGTGACTGGATTGTTCGCCTGACCTCAACCAGCCGTCGCCGCTGGCTGATTATTGTTGTTCTGATGGGGCTGCCAATCGTATTAACCCGTGTTGCTATGCCCCGAATGGATTATCTGCCGGAAGTTAAACGGGATGCTGTTGACGTCTGGTTTAATTTTTCTCCGGGAACCAGTGTCTCATCGGTTAAGGAAGAGGTGGTTCCACTCCTGATTGAACGGCTTAAACCGTATATGGAAGGTACTGCTGAGCCAGCATTGAAAAATTATTACTTTATTCTGTGGCCCGGTGGCGCAACCATGGGGATTCGAGCGAAAGACCAGAGCCAGGTGAAAGTGCTGGAAAGGTTGGTCAGACAGGACATTGTCAACGATATTCCCGATGCAACGGCTTTTGCCCGCCAGGGCAACTTGTTTGGCAATTATGGCAGTGGTAATGGCGTCAATCTTGATCTTCAGTCAGATAACCTTCCCGGGCTTTATACCGTAGCAAAGCGGGTGATTGGGCTAATACAGGAGGAGTTGCCCGGTGCTGATGTACGGCCTTTTCCCGGGCTGGATTTTACTGCACCGGAACTAAGGCTTTTGCCGGATGATCGTCGCCTTTCTGAAGTGGGTTGGTACCGGGGCAGTCTGCCAGTGATCATACAGAGTCTGGGAGAAGGCATTCATCTGGGAGAATATTTTGATGGCCAGGAGAGCCTGGACATTATTATGCGCAGCAATGAAATCCGCTCCCCCCAGGTGTTGGAAATGACACCGTTGATGACCCCTGCCGGGTTTGTTGTTCCTCTTGGTGAGCTGTTGTCGGTCGAGCCCAGACTGGGGCCGGAAAGTATTCGCAGGGTTGATCAGCGACGGACGCTGACCCTGTCAATTTCACCAACCGATGATATGACCCTGGAAGACACACTGGATTTTGTCGAGCAGACCATTGTCCCGAAAGCGTCTCAATTGATTAAAGACGGGATTAAAGACGGTGGCCAGATAAAAATTTCCGGTAATGCTGATAGCCTCAAGCAAGCGATTAACAACTTACTGAATATTTTTATCTTTGCACTGTTGATTTTAATGATCCTGCTTTGGGGGTTATTCAGGTCCTTCAGAGACACGCTGCTGGTCATCCTGACGCTGCCACTGGCCACGGTGGGTGGTTTGCTGGCGATGGTTTTATTGAATGGTATTACCGCTCAGCCCATGGATCTTTTGACCATGGTCGGCTTTATTATTTTGCTGGGGCTGGTGGTGAATAATGCCATTCTATTGGTTCATCAGGCTCGAAGTGGTGAACGTTCAGGAATGAACAGAAAACAGGCGGTCCAGCAGGCACTGGTTAGCCGGATGCGCCCGATATTTATGACCACATTGACCAGTATCTTTGGCATGTTGCCGCTGTTATTAAGTCCTGCAACGGGCAGTGAAATATATCGTGGGTTGGCAGCAGTGATTATTGGCGGCATGACCATCAGTACAGTCTTTACATTAGTGCTGCTTCCGAGCCTGTTACGGGTCGGGGAAAAAGAGGTGGCTGATACCAAAATGGAGTCAAGCGCATGAAACGATTACGTCTGAACGGTATGTTGATCCTGCTGGTGCTGGTTGCTCCCGTTAGCTTCGGTTCTACCGCCGTGACCACGGCTGTGGTGGAAACTCATTATTCAGCCCCTGTTCATTGGTTGAACGGCTCTGTAATCAGCCGGGAGAGTGCCAGGATCAGTGCAGAAGTGAGTGGTCGTATTGTCTGGCTGGCGGATTTTGGACAACCATTGCAAGCAGGTGATCTGCTGGCCAGAGTGGATGATGCAGCGCTAACACTGGAAGTGGACAGTCAAGAGCTGGCAATGCTCAGGGCCCGTGAGAAGTTTGAGTATTTGAATAAAGAGCTTGATCGTCTTCAGGCATTGCATAAGAAGAAAAGTATTTCAAAAAGTGTGTTGGATACAGCTGAACATGATTATCGGATTGCCAAACTGGATTGGCAGCTGGCTACTGTGAATCATAAGAAGGCGCTTGATCAGTTGCAAAGAACCAAGATACGAGCACCGTTCGCCGGAGTGATTAATGATCGAATGTCGGCTGCTGGTGAATATGTCTCTATTGGTGACCCCCTTGTCCAACTGATTAATACCGGACAGATTGAGGTGAAGGTTCAGGTGCCCATTGAGCTTTCAGGCTATCTGGATGAGCAAAACTTGCTGGAGATCCGCGACGGTGAAAAAACTTACCAGTCACAGTTGATTAACCGGGCGGGGGCGGCAGATTCAAAGTCCAGGTTAATGGAGGTGCGTCTCAGCCCGATTGACGTTAACTGGGCTCCCGGTGCTCCGGTGAAGGTTGCCATACCACTGAAAAAACCGCTGAAAGCATTGAGGGTTCCCAGGGATGCCGTGGTCATGGACGGTGGTGGGCATAAGGTTGTTAAGGTCATCCGGGAAAGCGAGGTTTATCAAGCGCAGCCTGTGGCTATTGAAGTGCTGTCTGGCAGTGAGCTGTATGTAACGATACGTGGGGATGTGTATCCCGGTGATCGGGTGGTCGTACGAGGTGCCGTTGGTTTAAAGGCTGATGATGTGGTGACGCTGGTTGATGGCGAGTTAAAGAACGCTGGATGATTTCAGGATTTCTACCGTGCAATAAACTGCTCCACAATTCTGGCAGATCACTTTATTGCCGGACGGATTGCGGGAATTACTAAGTGAGACTTTCGTGCTTTGGGCTTTACAAGGTCTATGGGAATGGGTAACATCACCGCCGTTCTGGTTCGCAGTGAGTTGTGGACGGGGAACCACTGATTCTGTCTATCAGCCTGTGGCTGGTGCAAAAACGGGTCGTTAGCTCAGTCGGTAGAGCAGTTGGCTTTTAACCAATTGGTCGTAGGTTCGAATCCTACACGACCCACCATTTTCCAGTTTTTTAGCCGTTGGTGAACTATTTGCCAGCAGCTTTTTTGTTAGTGAAGTTTAAGCTGTGGTCGGGTTGTCCTGCTGATCAGGTCCTTCAAAATCAATGTTCCGGTTCTCAGTTTGCCAAAGAGTGTCATCTGGTGCATCCGGTACAGGCTGATGTAAAACCATTTGGCCAGTGTTCCCTCAATCATCATATCGCCGGTAATGGCACCCATCAGATTGCCCACGGCACTGAAACGGCTCAGGGAGATCAGCGAGCCGTAATCCTGGTAATTGAATTCCAGCGCTGTGGAGCCATTGGCTTGGGCTATCAGGCTTTTGGCCAGCAGGGAGGCCTGTTGATGGGCCGCCTGTGCCCGGGGAGGGATGGTAATATGTTCATTTTTACTATCGGTCAGGGTGCAGCTTGCACAGTCGCCCATAGCGTAGATTTGATCGTCCAGCGTCGTTTGTAAGGTGGAACGGACAACCAGTTGATTGATCCGGTTGGTTTCCAGACCATCTATACCGGACAGAAACTCAGGTGCTTTGATCCCCGCTGCCCAGATTCTCAGGTCGGATTCAATAAACTCACCATCACGGGTGGTTACACCGTCAGCCTTGATTTCGCTCACCATCTGCCGGGTCATTACCCGAATTCCCATTTTGCTTAACTGCTTTTGAACACTGTTGCTGATTCGAACCGGCAGTGCAGGCAGGATTCTTTCACCGCCCTCGATGATGGTTACTTCCAGATCCTCCGGCTTGATGGCATCCAGTCCATAGTGGGCCAGTTCAATGGCGGCAAAATGGAGTTCTGCGGCCAGCTCCACGCCAGTGGCACCGGCGCCAATAATGGCAATGCGAAGCCTGGTGCTTTCGTTATTGCTTGCCTGGGCGTGAAGATAGTGGTTAATCAGGGTGGTGTGGATTTTCTCTGCCTGTTGACGGTTATCCAGGAACAGGCAGTGCTCCCTGGCACCGGGTGTATTGAAGTCGTTGGCGGTACTGCCGACGGCAATAACCAGCTGATCGTAGGCCAGGGTGCGGGCAGGCACCACCTCGTGACCGCTGGCATCCTTAACAGGGCTGAGTCCGATGGACTTTTCAGCGCGATTCAGGCTGGCCATCTTGCCGGGAATAAATTTGAAGTGGTTCCATTTGGCCTGTGCCAGATAGCTTAATTCATCCTCAAAGGCATTAAGGGAGCCAGCGGCCACTTCGTGCAGGAGCGGTTTCCAGAAATGGGTATTATTGGCATCAATCAGGATGATTTCAGCGCGCTTTTTTTTGCCGAGTTTCCTGCCCAGGCCGGTGGCCAGTTCAAGTCCTCCGGCTCCACCACCAACGATCACGATTCTATGGAGTTTGTTCTTCACATTTATTCCAGTTTTTTCTATTAATTATGTATGGCTGTTATGGGGGTTGTTATTGTTTTACCGGAGAGCCGAACTTACTGTTCGTTTTTTGCCTGCGTTCTGGTTGCAGGTCATCCTCTCAGTCAGGTAAAACCAGGTAGCCGATGATCCGGCTTAAAACACCAAGCACTACAATAACAACCGTTAGCCAGGCCATCAGGCGCAGAGGCTTGAATGGCGAACGCTCGACTTCATTAACCCCTTCTTTTAAATACTGATCAACCCGCTGCTGGTCTTCAGGAAACAGCCGTTTGGGTTGTTGGGCGGAACTGGCAATGGGCTTTTTATCGGCAACAGGCGCTGAAGTATCTTGGCTCATGGTCATAACTCCCTTTCTTCAGCCCAAACATAGTACATTCTGAGATCGGCGGAAAGGTGATGGGATGGTTTTTGACCGATTTATCAATCTGCCCGGCGACATCGGGTATTTTGCGTTCCGGGCAATGGCTGTTATTAATATAAGGGCGGGGCACTTTCGAAATCACTTTCGGTCAGAGGCAAAGGCATGGCATTTAACAGGGAGTTGTTAATACTGGCTTTCCGACAATGGCGTTATCAGTGGCGACAGAGTTTCAGGGAGCTGAAGCGCTATGGCAGAAACCCACGGTTTGTTTTTCCATGGTTATGGTTGAAGCTCAGTTATCTGCTGGATAGTCCGTACGCGGTCAGTCGTCGTTATCAGCGTCGTATCAAGGCGGAGAACATCTATGTCTACGGTGAAACTCCCTTGACCAGCCTGGAGTTAATTGCGGAAAGATCAGGCGTGAGCTCGGACGATCATGTGTTTGAGCTTGGTGCCGGGAGTGGTTTTACCAGTATCTGGTTGCAGGGGGTTAAGGGGTGTCAGGTTACCGCTATTGAGCAGATTCCATTGTTCTGCTGGCGTTTGCAGCGTACCAGTCAGCGTATGCGGTTGCATGGCATTGATGTTCGCTGTGAAGACTATCTGACGTCGCCACTGGAAAGCGCATCAATTATCTATCTGTATGGCTCAAATCTTGATGATCATGTCATAACCGGGCTGGCAGAGCGCCTGGCTGAACTACCCGCTGGCATCAGGATTATTACCGTCAGCTATGCGCTGCAACCATTTCTGCATCAGCAGGCGTTTAAGGTGACTGATCAGTTCACGGTGCCTTTTGAGTGGGGTGAAGCGGAGGTGTTTCTGCAGGAAAGGATGTCGGCAACTGAAGTGCTGACGATTATGGCACCAGGGAGTCATGAGTCAGACAGCTATTCTTGTATCGTTCCGGAGAGCGGTATGGTAGAGAATGAAGAATGATGCTTTTGTACGTGATAGCCGTGGCTGAAAAGCGCTTATTTACAGCATACGTTGGACGGAAGAAAGCCTGCGAACAATCCGTTTGCCATAGCGCACAATCAGATCAGGTATCTTCCGTTCCGGAAACCGCTCAAAACTGCTGTGAATAAACGACCAGGCGGCGTTTGCCTGTTTGACGGGTACCATGGCGTGGGGATGATCACCTAACTCATCATTAAAAGCTGTCATTCGCTGATGGAACCGGTTGGCCTGTGCTTTCAGTTGCATTTGGTTGGTATTGGTGATCTCGGTATTTTGTTCTGAAACCAGCAGGTTCAGGTAGTCTCTGGTCATGTATTGCATCAATAGCGCTTGCTCCAGAAA
Organism: Endozoicomonas sp. ALC013; assembly: GCF_049310205.1. Classification (NCBI taxonomy): domain Bacteria; kingdom Pseudomonadati; phylum Pseudomonadota; class Gammaproteobacteria; order Oceanospirillales; family Endozoicomonadaceae; genus Endozoicomonas; species Endozoicomonas sp. ALC013. The sequence continues at coordinate 34,276 of NZ_JBLYNS010000018.1, forward strand.
GCGCAGATTGGCCTTGTCTCCAGCCAGGACGTCGGTGACTTTTTGCCTCAGCAGCAACAGCTGGCGATCCATTTTCGCCAGTACCCGCAGTAATGAGGTTCCAGAGGGGGGGGCAGAACTGGCTGGAATGGTGCTCAGCCAGGTAATGTGTTTGTTGACCACCGGCCAAAGGGATACGACGGTGACCAGCAGTTTATTGGCTTCAGGATCATCAAGGCTTTCTGGCAGCGTATTGATGGTGATGTTGACTGATTGCTGTGCCAGCTGCAGTGCGTTTCTGGCATCCTGATCGAGAAAATCCAGCTGCAGGCGGTGAATGCTGATCAGTATGTCGTTGAGCATTATTTGCTGCTGGATAATGGTGGCAGGAGATAGGGCAGGGGATTCTTTTTCGCTCGCTTTTACACCGAATGCCAGCAGGATTGTGGACAAGGTGATGACCGTTGTTGCACGAAAAGCTGCACGAAAAACTGCACGAAAAATCATAGTGGCTTCCGGGTTGTTTTTCATCAGGTGTTTATCGGCAAGCGGGATGCTTGCTGTAGGAAGCAGACCTGAATACCCTCTGCGAATAAAAGCGTGTGCAGTGTGATGCAGGCACCCATCCCTGGGCGTCAGATCAATCCCTTGTGTTTATTTGTAGCAAATTTGTTCTGGTATGGATACTGCTTAATTCTGCTTCAGCTGTGCTTTCAGTTTGTCAGGAACCCCGGTGATGATCAGTTGATCGTTGGTTTCATCGTAGCGAATCTGCCCGCCCAGCAGCTCGGCATCAAAAGAGAGGCTGAGTCCCTTGCTTCGCCCGGTATAGCGTACCAGCTGGGTCAGCTTGCGGCGTTCAGGGGACATGGGGGTGCTCATGTCATAATCCCGGGTGTTGACAAAGCGGGCAAAGTCATCCGGGCCAGCTTCGCTGAGGTGGCCTGTCAGCTCCTGCATTGACAGACTTTCCCCTTCATCCAGTTTGTTCTGGCAGTAATCATAAACCTGCCGTTTTACAATCGTGCGGTTTTCTTCTACCGGTTCTTCTTGGCAATACGCCTCCACAGCCTTGAGAAGGGTGTCCGCTTCGTCTTTGCTGCTGCTGGTTTCACTGCAGCCAATCACCTCCTGGAATACGGTACTGAGACGTTTGCCCCCTTTTGGCCGGAGAAACGATAGATAGCGCCCCGCTTCCGGGTTTTTCTGCCAGTCGGTAATGTTGATGCGACAGGCCAGGGACATGCGAGCAGTGTCCAGATAGGACGTGTCCTGAATGGTCAGCTCATCAGTAATGGTGACACTGTTCTGGCTGCTGAGCATGCAAAGCAGCAGATAACGAGTCAGGCCCTGTTGATAGTCTGCGAACATCACGTAGCCACCATTGATGGCTCCGGCCTCACTGAGGTTTTGCCCAAGGCTGGTCAGTGTTTCTGTGGTGAACTGGGTAAAACCGGCGGCCTGTTCATCGGAGCCTTGATCCATATATTGCTTCAGGCGTTCGGGAAAACTGTCCTCTGCCAGATCGGAGAACTGGCCATAACACTTATCGGGTTTTTTATTATAGGTTTGCAGCAAGTCATCCAGTACCAGCTCCAGAGAGGGGGAGGAGACCAGGCTCTGGGAAGCTGGAGTGGGCTGTAACTGCTCTGAACCATGGGCAAGGTCCAGTTTGTGCACAATAATCTGTTTGATGGTCATGACTTGATGCTGGAAAGTCCGAATTGATAGCTCGATATGGTACAGGGATTCTGCGTGTTTTGCTTTACTCGACAAACTCCCGGCACGGCCTGAAGGTGGGTAATGGATCAAGTTCATTATGGCAGGCATTACTGGTGCGGGATGGAAGTAAAGAGGTTATTCAGGCTCTGCCTGACCTGTTTGTCCAGGGCATGCTGATTCGGGTTCACTTTGGCCATCAGCTGAATGCTCAGATACAGGTTCAGCAGCTCGCTGGCGATAACTTCATGATTAATAGTAGCGCTGCTGTTTTTTTTCGGTTCTGTATATTTCTCAATAAAATCAATAAAGCCTGTTCGCAGCATCTGGATGCCTTTCTGCACCCGTTCTGATGCATCGGACGGCAGTAGATGGAGCTCATTGCTGGTGGTCACCAGGAAACAACAGTTGCGGTAGCTGGCCTCCTGACCATGACGATAACCGGAGGTAAAAAAGCGTCGGAGATCCAATAGCGTGGGACTGTAAGCCAGGTACTTATCGATTCTTGGTTGCAGTTGCCATTCAAGGTAGTGATCAAGAGCACAGAGAAATAATTGCTCTTTATTCTGGAAATGATAATAAAGGCTACCCGGATGCATATCGGTAACCTCTTCCAGTTGCTTCAATGAGCAGGCATAGAACCCCCTGGACCAGAAAAGCTCAAGGGCATCGCTTAGCACCTGTTGTCGATTGAACGAGGATGATCTTCCCATAGGCTTACTATTGATTATTGTCACTCTAAGTTAGCAGAGTTTTGACCTCTGTAAACAGTCCCTGTGGTGCCAGGGCATGGCTTATGCCATGATTCCGTTGAATTGCAGAAACGTCGCGGACCACCATATCCACTATGGTTAAACAGGTTAAATAACAAAGGTGATACATCATGGCGCTCACACCCTCTTCTATGGTTGAACTTGGTTTTCAGGCTCCGGATTTCAGTTTGCCGGATGTTTTTTCCGGGACCGAAAAAACTGTGGCTGAGGTGGCCCGAAGTAAAGGGCTTCTGGTGATGTTTATCTGTAACCATTGCCCTTATGTTGTGCATATTGACGAGGGGCTGGTGGCATTGGGCAAAGAGTTTCACGGCACGGATCTGGGCATTGTCGCGATCAGCGCCAATGACGTGACCGATTACCCCCAGGATCGCCCTGAGTTGATGGCCCAAAAGCCCTATGGCTTTCCGTATCTTTATGATGAAACTCAACAGGTGGCTAAAGCCTATCAAGCGGAATGTACGCCAGACTTTTTTCTTTTTGATGGAGATTTGAAGTGCGTTTATCGCGGACAGTTTGATGGCTCAAGGCCGGGGAATGGTAAACCGGTGACAGGAGATGATCTTCGCAGTGCCATGACCGCTTTGCTAAAGGGCTTGCCAGTCAGTGAAGATCAAAAGCCCAGTGTCGGTTGCAACATCAAGTGGCGTAAATAGTTACTCAACCATTTCTCTGCGGATAATTTTTCTTGAAAATCTCCTGCCCCATGGCGTTGATTTGCTGGTCAATCATCAGGCTGAATGTGTCCAGAAGCTGCTGATGTGCCTGGCTATCCCGGCTGGCCTGACGCAGCAGGGTAACCGCTGCTTCTACCGTTGATAAGGCACCTTCTCCCGGTGCTTTGCGAATGCGATAGTCGGATATGGCAAGCTCGGTGAGCTCAATACTGGGGAGTTGTTGCAGTTGTGGGTTGCGGTAATAGATCTTTTTGGCCTTGCGCCAGGTTCCATCCAGGATGATCAGTGCTTCCGGCATCGCTGTTCGCAGAATATCCTGGCTGGCGTGGGCATTAGCCCCGGGAAATAGCAGATAGCAGTCCTTTTCTGCCAGCGTTGTTTGGAGGTGTGTATGATCGGAAAAATCTTCCCCCACCCATACCTGGCAATTACCGATGCCCAGCTCCAGAATGCGAGCCGTATTCAATGGGTGCCTGGACTCCCGGGGATGCTGCAGAATAATTATATCCATGCAGGCGGTTTCTTCTTTTAGCGCTGAACAGTAACACTGCGTTTCCGGGCGTTGGCATCGAGGGCATAGGGGTCTGGGCATGAGTGTTAATGTCTGGCTTATGTTCGGGAGGCCTGGCAAGGACTGCGAGGTGGATAGCCAGCGAACAGTTTATACCATTCGCCCGGTGACTGTCTTTTTGGCTGGAGAATCAGGCGTTCTTCATCTGAAAAATCAGTTTTTCAGCGGTGCAGTCAAACTCAAACATGGCGCGAATCACGGTCTGACCATGTTCATCAATGGTTTCAGCAGAGATTTTGCAGTTGCCGGAACCGATTTTTGCCGCCTCTTCTTTCAGGGCATCAAATCGTGATTCAGCATTGACGCCAGAAAGATCGATCGTCAATACGGTATCGTCTTCTTTAATAACGGTGCCAACTTCTACGCAGTTACAGGCAAGGCTTTCAAATGGATCTTTCTCATTCATGGCTACTACTCACAAAAATACAGTCGTCCAGACAAAAAAAGCCGGGAAGTCCCCAGCTTTTTTATTGTTGAATCTGGATCATAGCGTTGAATAAAGATTCACACCAGCAGATTCATGACAAACGTGTAGTGTATCATCAAGCCATCAAGGATTGATCACGTCTTTCTTGTTCTTGCCGCCTGGAAATTACATAAAACTGATCCGCTACTCCGACCCGGTAGAGTGCACTATGGCAGCGTTTGCAAAAAACAGCCAAATGACCCAGACATTCATATATGGATCTGTTTGATAAGGAAGATATGTCAATACCAGGTTGTTGCTTTCTTGTGAGGGCAATGCCTTCTAAGACATATTCATGAAATGGCTGGCCAACACCATTCCTGTCAAAATCACTGATTAGCTCTTTTAATGCACCATTTCTTTCTAAACGGTAGGGATTATCTTTAAGGTAGCTATAGATGTGATCAAAAAAGCTTTTTTCCTTTTTCGCAGTGTGGCTTGCATAAAACTCTCTTCTTTCATCCGAGAGCTTGGCAAAGTTAGCTGACTTATCGAGCTCCAGTTCGTTGCCGACAAACTTTTCTTCCAGTTGACGAAGATGGTGAGAATCAATGGGATACATTTCTAAAACTCGACCCAGATAACCAATCATTCCATCATCGTAAACAAGCGTGTCACCGATAAGATTTAAGGTTTCAATAGAACGCTTCTCTTCTGGTAGCAAGTATTGACGTAATCTCGCTGCACCATTGTAGTTTTCATCTTTCGTGTACGCGGTGGCGACCCAATCAAAAAAAATATCGAACATTTCAAAGTATGGATGGAACGCCTGCCAGTAAAAATCATCTCCGAAGATATCTTTTTCATAAGGGCATTTGTGAAAACTCAAATAATCATTGAATAATTCGAGAGTCCATCCGGAAGAGCGAGCTGGTGCTTGCCCGGGAGTTGCTGCAGGAACCAAATCTGATGCAGTCTGATTTGCTGAATTGTTCGGAGGTAATTCTGTAACATGCCGACTGGACAGGGGCTGCTGCGCATAATCTGTACCGTAAGGGGGATTTTGTCCATCTCCGACCTGATGGAGTTGGCTATCGGTGTTGGTACTCCATGTTTCAGTCGCAGGTTCCACATTTTCTTCAGCTGCTAACTGATTGCTCCAGCGCGCAGGGCTGGTAAAGTTTAATGTACGATCCATGATCAAAACCTTTTTATTTGAGTGGTAGAAGGAAATCACTGCAACCAAGTCTGCAATTATGCTGCATAGTCGTATGGGTTAACTTGTGCCAAGCCTCAAGCATCATAAACCTCAGTCAGTTCAGGGTCTCAGCTTTACTTATCTTTAAACAAAAACAACTGGCAGATCGCCATCCCATAGCTAAAGCAATTAGGATAATACAAACATTCTTATTAGCGTCATGACAGAGGTGTTAGCAATACTGTACATTAAAGACAGCAAAACTGTTTCGCCTACACATAGCTGATCTAAAATCTTCACCCACCCATACCTCGCAATTACCGATGCCCAGCTCCAGAATGCGAGCCGTATTCAATGGGTGCCTGGACTCCCGGGGGTGCTGCAAAATAATTATATCCATGCAGGCGATTTCTTCTTTCAGCGCTGAACAGTAACACTGCGTTTCCGGGCGTTGGCATCGAGGGCATAGGGGTCTGGGCATGAGCGTTAATGTCTGGCTTATTTTCGGGAGGCCTGGCAAGGAGTGCGAGGTGGATAGCCAGCGAACAGTTTATACCATTCGCCCGGTGACTGTCTTTTTGGCTGGAGAATCAGGCGTTCTTCATCTGAAAAATCAGCTTTTCAGCGGTGCAGTCAAACTCAAACATGGCGTGAATCACTGTCTGGCCATGTTGATCAACGGTTTCAGCAGAGATTTTGCAGTTACCGGAACCGATTTTTGCCGCCTCTTCTTTCAGGGCATCAAATCGTGATTCAGCATTGACGCCAGAAAGATCGATCGTCAATACGGTATCGTCTTCTTTAATAATGGTGCCAACTTCTACGCAGTTACAGGCAAGGCTTTCAAATGGATCTTTCTCATTCATGGTAACTACCTTCACAAATATAAAGTCATCCAGACAAAAAAAGCCGGGGAAGTCCCCGGCTTTTTTATTGTTGAACCCGGATCATAGCGTTGAATAAAGATTCACACCAGCAGATTCATGACAAACATGGCCATCAGGGAGTTCAGGATGCAGATGCCAAACAGGACAGGGTAACGGCGACCCTCCGTCCCGATAACACCAAGAATACGTCCAGCGTATTGAATAGTGGAACCCATCAGGTAGATAGCAGGTGCCAGAATGGCAATGTCGCGGGCGTGCAGGGCGCCTTCATTCAACAGGCCTACGGCAACACCAACGGCACCTCCCATGGACATAACCGCTGCCATCAGTACGGCAGCCCCTTCACCGGGTACTCCAAACAGCGCCATAACCGGGCCAAACACGGTGGCCAGAACTTTCAGAAAACCGGTCAGAGACAGAATCTTGATGATCACGAAGGCCATCATGATATTTGGGATAATGCTCCCGATACCAATGCCCCAACCCTTACGGGCGCCTTCAACAAAGACGTCAGTGATCATCTTTTTACTTTCAGGTGCAGCACTCATGATCAGTTAGCCTCCGCAGTGATTGCTTTTTCGCCGGATTTCTTGTCAATGGCCTTGAGGTAGAAACGCATAATGTTGGCACCGACGATTTTAAAGATAAACATTACCGCCAGGGCCAGACCAATAGAACCGGGAACGGCAGCGCCCGTGGTGTCAGACAGGGTGAACAGTATCGCACCGGAACCGAAGAAGTTGACGATCAGTGCACCTCCGGAGAACTGGAATGCAGTAAAGACATCTTTTTCTGTGTCAGTCAGTTCGCCTTCATCCGCCAGGGATTTGGTCAGGCCCGCACCCACGTCGGTGGACTGCAGACTGCCGATAATGGCCAGACCGGTTGAACCGGGAATACCCATCAGAGGACGAAGCAGGGGTGTCAGCATTTTACGGGCAGCTTTCAGCGCGCCATAGTGCTCAAGCACTGCAATCATACCCAGGGCGAACATGGCCGTTGGTACCAGACCCAGGGCAAACAAAAAACCATCGGCCGCACCGCTACCACCCACACCACGGAAAGCGGCCATGCCACCCGTGGCGTCTTTCATCAGCTTGCCAAAGCTGCCGTTAAGGGTGGTGAAGTCAAAGACACCGTACCACTCATTTGACTTCAGAAGTCCGGAAAAGAACACGACAGCAAATGCCAGTGTTATATAGGCTCCAATGGAGACCTTCTCCTGGTCATCAGTTTTCATTGTTTCCCCCTGGGATATTTACAAGCGTTGTAGAAATCAGAGTTAAAACTTGCATTGCCTGAGAGCTTATAAGTCTGCTGTGGAAGATAGAATCAGGGTTAGACGCAGTATTTCGTACTTTGGTTTCGGTTCTTACGAGGCAGTGTTCCCATGTCAGTGGACTTGCGCTTTGCTGATAAAAACGACGGTGTTTTACTGTGTTGAACATTGAAGAAATTGAAAGGGAACAGGGTGTTTTACTGTGAGGGTATGGTTTTTTTTGTGAGTAGGTGATTTCCCTTTTTTCTTACGTGTATCTGGTATAGGCTGCGCTTGGTTGTACTCATTTAACAAGTAAATTGTCGTGGGTTAATACGAGTCAGGCTTACCAAGACTTACAGAGGCAAAGTGGGCCGGAATAACATCGAAAGGCAAAGAGCTATGTCAGAAAAGCCAACAGAGAACCCATCGTCGCTGCGTCAAAATGTCAATATGCTGGGTACCTTGCTGGGTGACGTCATCCGCGACCACAAGGGAGAGGACTTCTTCAATAAAATCGAGGCTATTCGTCAGTTGTCCAAAGCGGCCCGCAGTGATGCCGAGAGTGATGACGGTCTGAATGAACAGCAGGCCCTGTTAGACCTGCTGCACAGCCTGCCTGATGATGAGCTGGTACCTGTGGTACGATCTTTCAGCCATTTCCTGAATCTCACCAATATTGCCGAGCAGTTCCACCTGGTATCCAGAGACTGTGAAACCAGCCACTGTGTTCCTGATCACTTCAGTGAATTGCTCAAGGCGCTGAAGCAGAAAGGTCTCAGCGATCAGCAGATTGCCGAGAAAGCATCAGAGCTGGATGTTGAGGTGGTACTGACTGCACACCCGACCGAAGTAACCCGTCGTACATTAATTCAGAAATATGAGCAGATATTCCAGTGCCTGAGTGACCTGGAAAACCAGTCGCTCAGTGATAACGAACAGCAGCGCATTGAACAGCGCATTCGCCAGCTGATTACTCAGGCCTGGCATACCTATGAGTTTCGGAGTAAACGACCAACACCAGTTGATGAGGCAAAAGGTGGCTTTGCCACCATTGAGCACTCCCTGTGGCATGCAGTGCCACAGTTTGTCCGTCAGATGGATGACCGCCTGCAAGCATTCACCGGTCACCGCTTGGCAATTGAGGCGGTACCCGTTCACTTTTCCTCCTGGATGGGGGGCGACCGGGATGGTAACCCGTTTGTAACATCTGAAGTGACCCGTGAAGTGTTGCTGCTCAGTCGCTGGATGGCGGCAGACCTGTTTTTAAGGGATCTGAAACCATTGATCAGTGAGCTTTCCATGAGCGATTGCAGTGATGAGCTGCGGGCGCTTGTGGGGGACTCTCGGGAACCTTACTGGTCTGTGTTAAAAGAGTTGCGGGAAAAACTGAGACATACCCGTCAGTGGTGTGAGCGAGGTCTGGCCAGACCCGGGGATGCACCGGCAACACCGACGGCGGGCGTTATGCTTGATAATGAAGATCTGATCAAGCCATTAAGATTGTGTTACGACTCTCTCCATGCCTGTGGCCTGGGGGTTATTGCCGATGGTCCTCTGCGGGACACCCTGAGAAGAGCGTACTGCTTTGGTCTGACGCTGATTAAACTGGATATTCGTCAGGAGTCTGGCCGTCATACTCAGGTGCTCAGCGAGCTGACCAAGGCCCTGGGTCTGGGGGATTATGAGCACTGGGAAGAACTGGAAAGACAGAGCTTCCTGCTGAAAGAGCTGCAAAACCCAAGACCTCTCTTGCCGAATACCAAAGGACCACTGAAGTGGTCGCCATCACCGGACGTGCAGGAGGTTTTAAACACCTGTCGTGTCATAGCCGCCGAGGGCTCCAGGGCACTGAACTGCTATGTGATTTCCATGGCCAAGCAGCCATCGGATGTATTGGCGGTGGCTCTACTGCTGAAAGAGTGTGGCGTGGATTTCGACATGCCCATTGCACCACTGTTTGAGACACTGGACGACCTCGACAACGCGGCGGAGTGTATTCGTCACCTGCTGTCATTACCCTGGTATCGCGGTTATTGCCACGGTGGTCAGATGGTGATGATTGGTTATTCTGATTCTGCCAAGGATGCGGGCTGGATGGCGGCTGGCTGGGCTCAGTACCGCGCCATGGAAGAGGTGTCGGCGGTATGCGCTGAGGCCGATGTCCGGTTGACCTTGTTCCATGGCCGTGGCGGTACCATTGGCCGTGGTGGTGGCCCGGCCCATGCGGCGATTCTTTCCCAGCCTCCGGGGTCGGTCAATAACCGCCTGAGGGTGACTGAGCAGGGGGAAATGATCCGCTTTAAGTTTGGCTTCCCACAAGTAGCCGTCCAGAGTCTGATGCTGTATGCCAGCGCCACACTGGAAGCAACCCTGTTGCCACCGCCAGTGCCAAAGCAGGAATGGCGTGAGGTAATGGATCAGTTGTCAGCGGATTCCGTGAAGGTGTACCGGGGCATTGTTCGTGAAGAGCCTGACTTCGTACCTTACTTCCGGGCCGTAACGCCGGAAATGGAGCTGGGTAAATTGCCGCTTGGCTCCCGTCCCGCCAAGAGGAAACCCAATGGTGGCGTGGAAAGTCTGCGGGCTATTCCATGGATTTTTGCCTGGACACAGATTCGCCTGATGCTGCCAACCTGGCTGGGCTGTGGCGGAGCGCTGGAGAATGCGGTCAACAATGGCAACCGGGATGTGCTGGAAGCAATGATGACCGACTGGCCGTTCTTTAAGGCACGTCTGGAAATGCTGGAGATGGTCTTCACCAAGACCGATGCCCAGCTGGCCAGGTATTATGAAGATCAGCTGGTGCCCGATCATCTGCGCTACCTGGGCGAAAAACTCAGACGTATGCTGTCGTCTGCCATTGAAGTGCTGCTGGATCTTAAAGAGGGGGATGAGCTGATGTCATCACACCCGCAGAACAAAGAAGCCATTGGTCTGCGTAACCCTTACACGGATCCTCTGAACTTCCTTCAGGCGGAGTTGCTGCAGCGGGTTCGCTCCCATGAAAAGATGGCGGGAGAAGATGCGGAAGTGGGTGAGGAGCTGGAACAGGCATTGATGATTACCATTGCCGGTATTGCGGCAGGTATGCGGAATACTGGCTAATTGAGAGTGTGCCGCAGTCATATTAAGGAATTGTCTCGGAATAAATACCGCCTTTGACTGAGGACTTGTTAAGGTCGCTAGTACATGGTTTCAATGAATTTGACGAGTTGTCGTGCCTCCGCACTCCGTTCGTCCTGAGGCTGTCGAAGGACCCATAGGGCCTAAAGGCGGAAACTCCGAACTCTGATAGATTGTGCCAAGCACCCTTCGACTCCGCTCAGGGTGAACGGAGATTGTACACGTCAAACTCATTTAAACCATGTACTAGCCGCTAACTACAAAAGCACAGGCGGCCTGTCTCTTGCGGGCAGCGCTTACTGAAATCTCGAAGTTATTTCAGGACTGTTCCTTAACAGCAGCTGGGTCGTTATCGTGGTAGCAGGCGTCATGGTTAAACTCACCGTGCCGCCTTTTTTTGTTGCTGCTGGCCGTTCGGCTGCATACGATAGACGACCCTTCCTTCATATTCATCAGACACCACCTTTAGCCCTCGTTCATTCAGTATCCGGGCACCGGTGCAGTCCGGCTGCCGGAATATTTTTTCAAGCTCAGACTGCGGCGGCGTACCAATGGCGGGCAGGATACCCTTCTGCTGCAACCGCTCAATCTCTGACTGCATACCGTGGCGGGTGGCAGGCGATAGCAAGGACATTGTGTGGTTCAGTTCATCCGCTGCCACGATAATTTTTTCTGTCAGGGTCATATTTTCAGGTAATTCAATCTGTCTCAGTTCCTGCTCATTGTGCAGCTTTCGGTAGGCACCGGCTGAGCCGGTTTTCGGGTCCCAGCAATCGGGGAGGGGCAGGTGGTCCGAGCGTTTTGGGTGGTCGGTCAGGCAGGGTTTGATGCCCGCTTTCGCTGCCATCACCAGCCGGACCAGATCATCCAGGCTGTCACGCATACACTGCTGCGGATCAGATGCCTGTTCAATCATCAATCGCCGTTTGGTGTTATCCACCGGTAACCGGTATTTCGTGGTGAACGGGTTGGCATCTTTGTGGTACCAGCCCCCGGTAATGCAGGCCAGATGCCTGAAACTCACCAGTGCTGCCCGGATCAGCAGGGTAAACTCTGGTTTATTGACCACGCGCACTAGCTCAATGGCTTCCGGGTTAAAGTAGCGGTTCTCTCCGGGCTCTGCAGAACCCGGTGTCAGTCGGATCGCGGGAAAATCCTCCCGGCAGGGGATGACCCGGACGATATCGACGATATCACCAAAGCGCAGCACCTGACGAAGCAATAATTCGTCTGCGGAGCATTGCTGGTCACTGGTGAAAGGAGCCCTGACCGGCTGCATCTGGTTGCTGTTTTTATTTTTCAGGGCACTGGATACTAACCCGATCAGTTCATCCGGGTAGTGATGCAAACTCTGCATATCACGCTGGAACAGTTCAGCGGCACGACGCTCTTCCACATCTTTATGCTCATCTTCAGCAACTGCGTCGTGGTATAGCTCGGCAATGGGCAGTAATTCCTGCAGCAGGGGCTGGTTTTTCAGCAGTTCCTTAAATGGCGCATGAATGTCAGGCAATACTTCCACAAGAAACTCGGTCGCCAGCTGGGTCCGCAGGGCGTGATCCAGGCCGTGAACTTTGCGGGAACCGGGTTTGCCCCCTTCCAGTATGACTTTTGCTACGGTGGGATGGAGATTCTGGTAGTAATGCCAACCCGCTACCCGGGTGATGGCAGGATAGTGGTCAATACGGTCAAACTCACTTTGCACAAAGTTCGGTGGGGCGGTCAGAAATGTGTCGAGCCATTCGCTCTGGCCGGTTTCCTTATCAGGCAACCGGATAACGCAGAAATTATTTACCTTGGGTTCTTGGTGAAAAATCTTTAAGCAGCTGAATAATATATTATTTGACTTCGGGATAGTGGTCATGTAGCGAAAATGCTCGATTAACTGCTCATCGTTAAACCGTTGCGGCGATAAGCCATTTTGCAGGTAATCCAGCAGTTTTTGCCCGTCAGCATTTTTGTTCAGATAAAACTGGTGGTATATTTTTTCGCCGATCAGTTCCCGGCACAGATTTTCAACCCAGTCGGCTCCGGTGGATACCGATTGACGGGCCAAAACTTTTTTCAGATTGTCTATAAACGTAGCCAGAGTATTCGGGATTCCCTCAGGGGGGGCCATTTGCCCCGGCTTTACCTCTGTATAGAAGCGTTCCGTATAAACCATCTTGTTGCAGCTAATCTGCCACAGGATCTCGTGGCGGATAATCCTTAATTCATCCCGGGTCAACAAACTCTCCTGGCAGAAATACCTGGCTGCCAGTAACAGCCATAGGCTACCGGTCACGTTAGAAAGGTGCTGTTTTTGAAAGTCAACTCTGGTTCCATGGGCAATCAGAAGACAGACGACTAATGGGTTGCGATTGGAGTAATGATCACAATGACCTTGCAACAATATTGGGACAAATAACCTGTTAAGCAATGCCTTCCTGCAAGTCTGCGCTTGCTTGCCAAGCTTCGATTTTGTCTCCTGCCAACGATCTCCGTATAAATCCATATCCAGGAAAATGCAGTTTCCCCGGTCTTTGAAGTCTCTTAAATCACTTGCAGGGAAAAAGGACGTACTAATCAATTTTTCCAATAACTGCACAGGTAGATTGACATTAAGTAACCGGGCATTTTCTATCGCTTCCAGTAATTCGGGTAAGCTACATAATATGTCCCCGGTAGATAATATTTTTATCAGGTCCAGATTTTTTTCTGCCTCTGCTACGGGTTTGATACTTTCCGGAATATTGATCAGCAGCTGCAAAAAACGATCAACACCGGACTGCACCAGCACCTTGAACAGCGTGATAGCCTGGCCCATGGTTTGAGCATATTTCGAGAATGTTCTGGCGTTTGCCGAAATCGCCTCTATTTCATGGCGCTGCAGTTTGAGCGGCGGGAATAGCACACCCCGCTCGCTATCGTATACCGACAGCCGTAAAGGTTGGCGAAATTCCCCTGCGGCACTGGCGTCATCGCCCAGTTCCAGCAGTAAAATGTTTTGCATCATATCTGCGACCCGGTCAAACGTAGCTTCCCGGTTAAAGTCGAGAAGATATCCGCAGTGCATCAGACCCAGATTAATGCGGCAAATAATTTCCGGGTAGGTTTTTTCGATGTTTTTCCTGCTGGATAACTGATGCAGCAGGTAACCTGTGCTGTCAATACGCCCGGAGGTTTTGGTATCAGGGAAGATGGTTTTGCTCTGCCAATATTTTTCTTCCAACTTGATGTTCAGCGTTACGTAATCCGTGATTTTTTTTATCGGTTTGGAATGTGTTTTGTTCGGCTGAAAATCTCCTTGGGCATCGGTAAAGGCATCATGTTTATAGGCCCATGCCAGCTCAACCTCATTCCTCTCTATTGGTCCCAACATGGTCACTACCCATGATTCCCCGCTGAATACCTGCTCTTCACCATGTTTAGTTAAGGGGTTGTTGCATTGGGGACTTAACCGGGTAACCGGCTTTGTTTCCCAGCCGAGCCATTTGCCCTTGCGTGCATCAACAGCCCGAACCATTAATCTGCCATCCTTGAATAAGCTGACAATATCATCTGCCGGGCGAGAACCGGGCGCAGGAGTCTGATTAACTGAAGATATAGTCATAAGGTGATTATTAATTTCTGTTTATTGATTATTGTTGGATTTAATAACTATCAAATAGTTCCTCTATTCCTTTTTCAGCCTGTCCCATCGGTACATTTGGCGAAGTGTGCTTCCTGAA
>NZ_JBLYNS010000019.1:0-47938 GCF_049310205.1 Endozoicomonas sp. ALC013
CAAAAGCAAAAGCCAAGCAAGTTAAACAGTGGCTCCCGACGAATACACGTCAGAAGGCCGAACCTGAAAACCGGTGTATTCATAATTTCTGAAAACGCAAAGAGACTACAGCTCGTGCTGCTATGGAAAATAACTATCACTACCCTGAAAAGTTCTGGCTATCTTGCCAAATCATGACGTGTCAAAAGCTATCTTTTGTGCTTTAGCACCATGGGCAATCGCTTTAAACAAACTGTCCCAGCTATCAATCATCAACGTGAGAAAGAAACTGGTGATCTTCCTCCATAATCGCTTGCGTGTAGGCTTCTTTGGCTTATTTAAAGCCTGTTGAAATTTTGGACAAGCCAGTTCCTGTATCTGATCAACCAGGAATGCCAGAAAAGTAAGGTAGGCGAAATTAGTAGCCAGATGTTTTTCGCCATGACCGTAATTGTGCTCAAGTTGATAGCCTTGATTTTTCAGGGTATTAAACGTTTCATTTTCAATGCGCCATCTACAACGACCTCCTCGCATTACGGATTCAACGGTATCATCGGTTAATTCAATATCGGTTATCCAGCACCAGACATGCTGAATTCTTTTTTTGTCGATTTCAATGTAATCCAGAACATTAACCCGCTCAGTTTCATCCTGAAGATTGAGTGGTACGTTATTGGCGTAGCGAAATTTATCAGTCGTGTTATTTTCCTCATCAACGATTTTGTGATGATGAACCTGACCCTCATCATAAAGGGTGTTCATGGCCTCAATAAGCGACACATGGTTACCATCCTTGGCCACGATGATAAAGTTCCACCCA
Organism: Endozoicomonas sp. ALC013; assembly: GCF_049310205.1. Classification (NCBI taxonomy): domain Bacteria; kingdom Pseudomonadati; phylum Pseudomonadota; class Gammaproteobacteria; order Oceanospirillales; family Endozoicomonadaceae; genus Endozoicomonas; species Endozoicomonas sp. ALC013. Next base: position 800 of record NZ_JBLYNS010000019.1, read on the forward strand.
TACTCCCTGATCATGGCAATGGTAGGGTTGTCCGCATATAGACCATCTAGCAGAATCACCAGTTTCAGACGTGGATGGTCGTGTTTTGTCTGGGCCAGAAAACGTCTTATTGCCGCTTTTTCACAATCATTCTTTGTGGAACCATCTTGTCGACAAATCGCTTCGGGCGCTAATGGAATGACGGTTTTTCTGGATGGGTGGACAATACAGCCCCCCATAATGTTGTGGTAAAAGGATTCATTTTTTTTGCCCTCATTTTTAATGCAGCAGTCATCACAGCGGCAGGTTCCCGAATAAAAGAGACCAGTGCCATCAATAGGAAGCAGATAACAATTTTTCAACTTGGCGAAGTTGAATGCATAAGCCTGCAGAGCGCCATTGCGCTGAACGACAGAAAACAGTTCTTTAAACGGTGTCTTCAACCCAATGGGGTTAACCGGATCAATAACCTCTCTCATTCGAGTATCGGAAGGAACTTTGCCGTCTTTTACATGATAGAGTTTTTCAAGATTATGACAGCAAATATCATCCAGCCGCTCTTCATCAAATCCTAATAGCGAATCGAACTTCTGGTGCATCATAGCAAAGGCAGATTTCAGGAAGTTAGGAAAGGGAATAACGCATTTATTTGGACGATGATCTGGGATGTTTTCGAAGCATTCTGACACCGTTTTTATCAAGTAAGAGGCGCTGAAATGCCTGATATTTTTCTTAATAGCGGTACCCATGATTGACCCGACGACAACGATTGATTATTAGGCAATTTTAGTTGAAGAATTGTGCGGACATGATTTTTTTACCTTGCCTGCAGCCCTTATGGCTGTAGTGCTTCAGAGTTCATCGGGAATTGCTGCAAGTTAAACCTGGTGAACAGACAAAACGAAAAATGATCAGCATCCGGAGTTTATTTCCTGATACGGCATAGTTACCAATAAAAAACCATTTTCTTCAGTGTATTTAAATTAACCTATTGATCAGTTTTTTTTCTGATGGTTCTGGTTGTGTCTAAAAAATCAATAAAACAATTAAGGGAAAATCGTAGCTTCTCAAAAAGTGCTGGGAACCGATAAAAATATACAAAACAATAGTACTGTATCGGTGATTACCAAGGGCTTTAGATACTTGGTAGTTTGGTTACCCAGCAGTTTTTGAGAAGCTACGGAAAATCTTCATTTTTCTATTTTTTGCGGGAATTGCTGGCCTGGTTACGGTTATGATTCTCCGAAATGTCGTGACTATATTCAATGAACCGAGAAACCTATGTACGGGACAAAAAATCTGGAGGCCAGAGCTGGCAAGAGTTTAGATGGGATGAGCTGACTTCCCATGTAAGGTAATCTATGCGGTCTCTAACCTCCGAACAGATTATCGTAGTAGAAGTACATGGAAGAAGTCAGCTCATTAGCCAAGGAACTTAAAGCTCATCTGCCCTGGCATCAAGCCCGGATTATATTTCTTGCACAATTCATTCTCGGCTTGATACGTGGGCGCTCATGCAATCTTTATCGTGTGGCAGAAGAGTTCCAAGGTCAGTCTCAGGCAGAATCAAGCTATCGCCGCATAAAGCGCTTTTTTGCCGGTTACACCTACTGTTATGAGCAGCTGGGTAAACTGATACTTCACTGGCTGAATCTCGACAGATACACACTCTGCATGGAGCGAACCCTGAAATTGATTCCAGCGGATAAGATAGATGAGCTACTTGCTGATCGTGAATTCATTGGCCGTGACTGGTTCAAATGGCTGGACAATCAGGGCATCGTCTGTCGACTGCGAATCAAGGAAAGCACTACTGTACTGGGTAACTGTGGCAAGAATATCAAAGCCGCACAATTATTTTGGAACATAAAGCTTGACCAGACAGTGACCTGGCACAGCAAACGCAAAGTCTCAGGTATTTATCTGTATATTGCTGCAAGGCGCACAATCAAGGGGCTTTTAATTGTCGTGGCAACCCAGAAACCAGACACCATGATTGAGGACTACTTTAAGCGTTGGTCGATAGAAACGCTGTTTGGTTGCCTGAAAAGTCGAGGCTTTGATCTTAAGTCTACCCACATGACGGATCTAGACCGCATGGAAAAGCTAATGGGCATGCTTGCATTGACATTTGCCTGGTGTTTGATTGCTGGTCACTGGCATTATGGTGAAGCGAAAGAACTCCCTCTGAATAAGCATATGCGGCCAGCCAAAGCTCTGTTCAGACTGGGAATAGACATGCTCCGCAGGGTTTTGAAAAACGAAGGTTCAAAAAATGATCAGATTGGATTTCAGACCCTGCTTCAGGTTTTGTCCCGTACATAGGTCTCAGATAAAACCGGGTAGTATAGGCTCTGCTTTGTCAACAGCCCCCTGTCCAGCGGTAACTTTGTCCAATTGCTTCTCAAGACCATCCCAAAATCTTATTCGTGCTGAAATAGCCTCTTTCGCCTTGGCAACGGCCGATGCTTCGGCAGTTTTGTCCCCATTTATAGACTGTTTCAGCAGGTTCTCTGCTGCCGGGCCATGCTCATTCCCATCAAGGTCAATATGTCTCTCAAGGTAGTAGGTCATGGCAGGAACGGACGCCGGGGGGATTTCCCAATGATTCAACAGGGAAGAAAACATCTGCGGAATGGCATCTTCACGGCCGAAAAGAAAATAACTGGCCACTTCCGGTAACGAACCATACTGGGCGATCTTCAGCGTATCCGAAACAAATGCCTGAATGTATTCCGGTACCTCAGCAACCACCAGGGCCTGCTGCCAGGGAACCCCTGTCTTGATGCTATAAATTACCTGTTCGATTTTGCTGGTATCCGCGGATACTTCATTCATGGCAGCGAGATACATTTCCAGATGACTCATGGGCGTGCCATGAAGATCCTTATCCGTCTCTTCATAGAGAATAATTTCATTAATGAAGCGGGCAGACGGGGCATCCGTAACTGGCACCCAGGGTAGCTGCATGGAAGTAAACTCAAGCTGCAATCTTTTCGCCAGCGACATAAAATCCCATACAGCAAATACATGAGCTTCCATAAAGGCCGACAACGTCTCCACACTGTTAATTTTCTGGTAGATGGAGTGATTGAAAAGTTGTTCTTGAAGAGGGCGTAAGTCTTCTGTAAACATGATAGTCTCCCGCTATAAGCAATTTGCTCTGGTAGGCCGACAAGACTACATAGATATTGGACACATGGCAGCCTGTGCTCATTTTTTTATCGGCAAAACATGTGTCGGCTGGAAGGCCCTGACTATATTTCCAAAACACAGAACTCCAAGGGCGCAGATGAAATTTATACAATCGATAACAGGCGCTGATAAATGTGCAGAGCTGCTGGATCAGCACGTACCACGCTGGAAAGACTTTATTCAACTGGCTCGCCTTGATCGCCCCATTGGCATTTATCTACTGCTATGGCCAACACTCTGGGCGCTCTGGCTCGCGGCCGAAGGCATACCCTCTGTTGGTAATCTGGTGGTTTTCATTCTTGGGGTGGTGCTGACCCGCAGCGCTGGCTGTGTTGTTAATGACTATGCTGACCGACATTTTGATGGTCATGTAAAACGAACCCGGCAACGTCCGTTGGTGACCGGAAAGATAACCCCGAAAGAAGCCCTGATATACGCCGCCAGCCTGTTTTTCGTGGCCTTTCTCCTGGTGTTGACCACCAATGCCCTGACCATCTATCTCTCCTTTGCCGCCCTGCTACTCGCCTCAGCCTACCCTTTTGCCAAACGACACACGTATCTGCCGCAAGTGGTATTGGGTGCCGCATTTGGCTGGTCCATCCCCATGGCATTTGCCGCCGAGGCCGACACACTGACCACTCAGACATGGCTGTTGTTTATCGCCAATCTGTTATGGACTGTCGCCTACGATACCCAGTATGCCATGGTGGACCGAGATGATGATCTGCAGATCGGCATTAAGTCCACCGCCATTTTATTTGGCGAAATGGATAATCTGATTATTGCCTGTTTTCAGACGTTTACCCTGATAGCCCTGCTGATGCTGGGTTTACAGCTGGAATTAGCCTGGCCATTCTATGTCAGCCTTGTTGCCGCCGCCGCAGGTTTTACCCACCAGCAATGGTTAACCCGCAACCGTGAAAGGGATCCTTGTTTCAAAGCCTTTCTTTCTAATCATTGGGTTGGTGCCGCCATATTTCTCGGTCTGGTCTGTTCTCTGTGATGACTGACTGAAACACCTGAATTTGAAGGTTGAGCCGAAAGCGCTCAACCTTCACCTCCCCTTTATCACTTCAACGACGGGAAAACAGTAACTCATGGGTTGGACAACCCGCAAAAAGTCCATCAAATTTTCCTCAACGTCATTTTTCTGTAACATTCCCTCGCTGTAATACCTGTCATAAAGATAAACGGTTACCAAAGCAATCTTCTCTCATTCAACCCCGGGGTATTCTCATGTCTGGCAAAACAATTCTAATTGTGGATGATGAAGCACCCATCAGGGAAATGGTCGCTATGGCGCTGGAAATGGCTGGTTATCAGTGCCTGGAAGCAGCTGATGCAAAGCAGGCGCACTCACTGGTGGTGGATAACCGACCCGATTTGATCCTTCTGGACTGGATGCTACCGGATATCTCGGGTATCGAACTGGCCAGACGACTTAAGCGTGACCAGCTGACAGCAGAAATTCCGATCATTATGTTGACCGCCAAAGGGGAAGAAGACCATAAAATCCAGGGGCTGGAAACCGGTGCGGATGATTACATCACCAAGCCTTTCTCCCCCCGCGAGCTCGCTGCCCGACTTAAGGCCGTACTGCGCAGAACTCATGGAATGGACGAACAGTCGGCTATCGTCGTCAAAGGACTGGAACTGGACCCTGTCAGCCACCGGGTCAGTATTGATGGCAACCCGGCCGAAATGGGGCCAACGGAATACCGGCTGCTGCAGTTCTTCCTGACTCATCAGGAGCGAGCCTATTCCCGTGGGCAGTTGCTTGACCAGGTCTGGGGTGGCAATGTGTATGTTGAAGAGAGAACGGTGGATGTCCATATTCGCCGCCTGAGAAAAGCGCTGGGCAGTGGCTATGAGAATTACATTCAAACCGTCAGAGGTACTGGCTACCGTTTTTCCACTAAAGCGTAGAATGCTGGAATTCAATGAAAATGGCTTCAGTGACGTTTTCCTCATCACCACCTGATGACATAAGAATGATGGTCAGGATCAATCACCATAAGCTCAACAAACTGCGGAACTGCCTGTGACCACCTCTGCCCGATCCTGGTTTACTGGTCGAATAGTGTCAATGCTTGCCATCGGGCTGCTGGTCGGCTGGCTGGCGGACCGGATTTTTCTGGGGCTTTTTCTTGCCACATTATTCTACCTTCTCTGGAGCCACCAGCAACTGCACCGATTGCTGATATGGCTTGATAAGGCTGCCCACAAAGAGCTGGATCCCCCGGAAAGCACAGGCGTATGGGGTGAGATCTTTGACGGTATTTATAGAATTCAGCGCAAACACAACCGCTCAAAACAGCGACTTGCCAGCGTGATAGAACGCATACAGGATTCAACGGCAGCATTAAACGACGGAATCGTCATGGCCGACCAGAATGGTTCCCTTGAGTGGTGGAACCGTGCCGCCGGAGAGTTACTGGGCCTGCAAATGCCCGATGACCAGGGACAGCTCCTGACAAACCTGGTCAGAAATCCAAAATTTGCCCGCTATATGAACAATAGCCACGGCAAAGAGCCCATTAAGATCGATTCACCGGTGCATGAGAGCCGACAGCTTCAAATAGCCATTACCGTTTATGGGCAGGGCAATCGACTTCTATTGGTCAGGGATGTCAGCCGGTTGCATCAGCTTGAAATCATGAGAACCGATTTTGTTGCCAATGTTTCCCATGAATTGAGAACACCGCTAACCGTGATTTCCGGTTATCTGGAGACCATGAGTGACGGTATGGCAATGAATCAGGATACACCGCCCATCTTTAATCGTGCTCTTGGTCAAATGCAGGAGCAGGCAACCAGAATGCAGCGACTGATTGAGGATCTTTTGTTACTTTCACGGCTTGAAGCGACGGAACCGGAAAGAATAAGTCAGTCAGTGACGCTTAAGTCTCTGCTTGCCGGTATCGTTAACGACGCCAAAGCATTGAGCGGTGAAAATCAGCACCAGTTACAACTTGAATGCGACGATGATGCCTTATTAACGGGGGATGCCGTGGAGCTGCGCAGTGCCTTTTCTAACCTGGTTTATAACGCTATCCGCTATACCCCGTCTGGAGGAAAGGTGCAGGTGAAGTGGTGGCAGGATCAGGAAGGTGGACACCTGATGGTTCAGGACAATGGTGTTGGCATTGACCCCGTTCATATTCCAAGACTGACTGAGCGTTTTTACCGGGTGGATAAGAGCCGCAGTCATGCGACAGGGGGGACCGGTCTTGGACTGGCGATTGTAAAACATGTGTTATTAAGGCATGAAGGTCGTATCAGTATCAGTAGCCATCCGGGAAAAGGCAGTCGTTTTATATGTCACTTTCCCCTGTCGAGAATCAAGCATGCCAACGTCGTCAACGTATAGCAGGCCGGTTGAACACGATCTTTCCGGTAAATGATGATATTAACGCCGTATTTGCCAAAATAGAAAATAAAAAAGGGTCTGCAAGACCCTTTTTTATTCAGAGCGAATAAAACTTACTCTTCGATCTGTTCCAGAGCGCAGTCCAGACGCTTCTTGCCAGTACGCTCCAGGTACGCCTGGAAATCACGTGGCAGACGGCCAGTAGTGGCACCTTCCCACTTAATGCGCTCACCCGCTTCGTTCTCGTATTCAAAAGTGTACTTTTGAATGTTTCTGCGACGCTTCTGTACTGTCTCTTCCGGTTCCAGATTACCCACACCCAGATCATTCATGGAAACACCACGGTCGGCCATAATCTGCTTGATGGCTTCAATGCTTTCCTGCTTCTTCTTACGCTTCTCTTCGTCTTTGGCACGCGCTTCCTGCTTCTCAGTCAGCACATCGTTCAGACGGGAAATGATGCGCTCCAGATCTTCCGCGTGTACATCTTTAAACAGTGAGCGAATACGGGTTTTGCTGCTGAGGCGATGCAGAACTTCTTCAAAAATATTCATTTACTCTACGACTCCTTGGTCTTGATAGAACTTCCTACTTAGGAATAAAGATGTTCAATTCGATGAACTTTATACAGCAAGATTTTTTTAGATGGAAGTACCATTATATAAATTTTAAAAATAATGTGAATCACTGATAGTAAAAACTGTCAGTTTATTAATCCAAAATCAGGCAGGTTGTTTTTTTGATCAAAAGGAATAAGTTGTATAACTCCGATATGGATCATGTTGAATGGGAACCACAAAGGACACAAAGAGCACGAAGAAGAGCTTTTCTTTTCCTTTGTGCTCTTTGTGTCCTTTGTGGTTCAAAAATTAATGGATAGTTGCTTAATATTTACCGTAAGCGTACCAGCATTCAATCGACGTTTATTTGCGTTTCTTATTCTCACTGCACTGCCAGCTTTGAGTGACTGCGCCATTTTCAAACGACTCAATCTCCACATCAAACTGCCAGATCCGGTGTATATGCTTCAACAGCTCATCGGTCTCTTTTCCCAATGGCCGACCTTCATGCTGGTAATGACGGAGGGTCAGCATGCGGTCACCCCGGATATTGACATTATAAACCTGAATGTTTGGTTCCCGATTGCCGAGGTTATACTGAGCGGCCAGTGACTCACGGATGGCTTTATAGCCTGTTTCATCGTGAATACTGTCCACCTCAAGATAAGTGCGGGACTCATCATCCAGAATTGAAAACAGTCTTAAATCTCGCATCACTTTGGGTGACAGAAACTGCAGGATAAAGCTTTCATCCTTAAAGTTTTTCATGGCAAAGTGCACAGTATCCAGCCAGTCGCTGCCGGCAATATCCGGAAACCACTCCTGGTCTTCATCGGTAGGGTTTTCACAAATACGACGAATATCCATAAACATATTGAAGCCGAGGGTGTATGGATTGATACCACTGTATTGCGGGCTATCAAAAGGCGGCTGATAGATAACACTGGAATGGGAGTGAAGAAACTCCAGCATAAAACCATCGGACACCTTGCCCTCATTGTATAGCTCATGCAGAAGGTGGTAATGCCAGAAACAGGCCCACCCCTCATTCATCACCTGAGTCTGTTTCTGAGGGTAGTAGTATTGGGCAATTTTTCTGGCTATTCGCAACAGCTCCCGCTGCCAGGTTTCCAATAACGGTGCATTCTTTTCCAGGAAGTAGAGCAGGTTTTCTTCCGGGTCTTTAGGAAAGCGCTCTTCCTGTTCCTGCTCATCTTTCTCAACCTTTGGAATGGTGGTCCAAATGTCGTTCAGAGTCCTCTGGATATACTCCGCCCTCTCTTCCTGCCGGGCCTGTTCCTGCTCAGCGGATAAGGGCCGGGGCCGTTTATATCGATTCACCCCCTGATTCATTAATGCATGGCAGGCGTCGAGTATTTCCTCGACCGCCTCAATGCCATACTTCTCTTCACATTGTGCAATATAATGTTTAGCAAATAACAGGTAGTCGATAATGGACTCGGCATCAGTCCAGGTTTGAAACAGATAGTTCCCTTTAAAGAATGAATTATGACCATAGCTGGCATGGGCTAATACCAGTGCCTGCATGGTCATGGTATTTTCTTCCATTAAATAGGCAATGCAGGGATTTGAGTTGATCACAATTTCATAGGCCAGCCCCATTCTGCCCCGTTGGTAGTTTTGCTGGGTATGAAGAAAGTGTTTACCAAAACTCCAGTGGTTATACATTAATGGCATACCCGTTGAGGCATAGGCATCCATCATCTGTTCAGAGCTGATAATCTCAATTTGATTCGGGTAGGTTTCAAGGCGGAAGCGATCAGCAAGACGGGCCAGTTCCCTGTCGTATTCCTGAATTAGCTCAAACGTCCACTCCGGTTCACTGGAAATCAACTGGCTGCTCATGCATTTTCCTTTTTTTCAAACAGTTTACGGAAAACCGGGTAAATATCACTGGGCGATTTAATCTGCTGCATGGCAAAGTGATCTTTAAACTTCTCCGCTACACTCTGGTACTCACGCCATAAATTCTGGTGGGCACGGTCGGTGATTTCCACATAACAGTAATACTGAACCTTCTGCATAATCTGCTCGGTGAGAATCTTGGTGCAGACACTGGAATCTCCTTCCCAGTTATCACCGTCCGATGCCTGGGCAACATAGATATTCCAGTCCACCGGGCTGTAACGCTTGTTGATCACATCACGGGTCATTTCCAGGGCACTGGAAACAATGGTTCCCCCGGTTTCCCTGGAATAGAAAAAGTCATCCTCATCCACTTCTTTAGCGGCTGTATGATGACGGATAAAGACCACTTCAATCTCTTTATAATTACGCTGCAAAAACAGATAGAGCAGAATAAAGAAGCGCTTGGCCATGTCTTTGATGTCCTGAGTCATGGATCCGGACACATCCATCACACAAAACATCACGGCCTTATTACTGGGCGAAGGCACTTTGACCATGTTGTTGTATTTCAGGTCAAAGTCATCAATAAATGGTAGTCTTTTCAGCTTGGCATTGAGCTCTTTTATCCGTTCTCTTAATTCAACAACTCGTTGCTGGTCCGTTTCATCCGGGCTGACTTCCATTTCCCGGAGCTCTTTTTTAAGTGCCCGTATCTCCCGGCGATCACCACCGGATAAGGCAATACGCCGGGCATGGGCTGAACGCAGGGAGCGCACCACATTCAGGCGGTCCGGAGAGCCTGCTGTCGTATACCCGGCCTGTCGAATCTTGAATTCCGTCATATCCTCCAGCTGTTTCCGAACCAGGTTTGGCAGCTCAAGGTTATCAAACATATGCTCCAGGAACTCATCATGATTTATCTGGAAGCTGAATTCATCCATCCCTTCGCCGCTGTTGCCAGCCTTGCCCTTACCGCTTCCGGAGCCACTGCCGCCTGATGGCCGCTTGATACGATCACCACTGACAAACTCCTTGTTGCCCGGATGAACCTGCTTATATCGCCCACCCTGACCGTGGCGGAATACCGGCTCAGAAAGATCTTTTCGGGGAATGGTGACTTCGCTGCCAGAAACCACATCAGTAATGGAGCGTTTATTCACAGCATCAGACACTGCTTTCTTGATGTGCTTCTTATATCTCTCAAGAAACCGCTGGCGATTGACGGTACTTTTGTTTTTTCCATTCAACCGTCGATCGATAATAATACTCATGAACACGCTCCTTGTGTGCCCTTTATGACAAACAGGGCGAGAATCCATTCGCCCTGCCTCTCTACCCGGACGGCAGTTACTGCGACTTGCGCACCCGGATATACCATTCAGCCAGTAACCTGACCTGCTTCTCGGTATACCCTCTCTCTACCATGCGCTTAACAAACTCATTGTGCTTGCGCTGATCTTCCTGGCTGCCTTTGGCATTGAATGAAATCACCGGAAGCAGGTCTTCTGTATTGGAGAACATTTTTTTCTCAATCACGGTGCGCATTTTTTCGTAGCTGAGCCAGCTCGGGTTTTGCCCATTATGATTGGCCCTGGCCCTGAGCACGAAATTAACGACTTCGTTACGGAAATCTTTTGGATTGGCGATACTGGCCGCTTTCTCGATTTTCTCCAGCTCATCATTGATGGCCGAGCGGTCGAGAATATCGCCGGTTTCAGGGTCACGGTACTCCTGATCCTGAATCCAGAAGTCAGCATAGGTGATGTATCGGTCAAAAATGTTCTGTCCATACTCGGAGTAAGACTCAAGATAGGCGGTCTGAATCTCTTTGCCCAGGGACTCAATGTATTTGGGTGCCAGGAACTCTTTCACATAGCGCAGATAACGCTCATGCACCTCTTTCGGATACTGCTGCTGCTCAATCTGCTGTTCCAGTACGTAGAGCATGTGCACGGGGTTAGCGGCAATTTCCGTAGGGTCAAAGTTGAATACCTTGGAAAGAATCTTGAAAGCAAAACGGGTAGACAAACCTTCCATGCCCTCATCAACACCCGCTGAATCCTTGTACTCCTGCAGCGGCTTGGCATTGGGGTCGGTATCTTTCAGGTTTTCACCATCATAGATCCGCATCTTGGAATACACATTGGAATTTTCCGGCTCCTTGATGCGCGACAGGACGGTAAACTTGGCCAGCATTTTCAAGGTATCCGGTGCACAGGGGGATTCCTTGAGTGAGCTATTAGCCAGCAGCTTTTCATATATATGAATCTCTTCCGTCACCCGGGTGCAGTAAGGCACCTTGACGATGTTCACCCGGTCAATAAAGGCTTCATTGGTCTTATTATTCCGGAATGATTGCCACTCGGATTCATTGGAGTGGGCAAGAATAATACCGTTATAAGGAATGGCACCCATGCCTTCGGTACTGTTGTAGTTACCTTCCTGGGTCGCGGTCAGCAGCGGGTGGAGTACCTTGATGGGTGCCTTGAACATTTCCACAAACTCCATCATGCCCTGATTGGCACGGCAGAGTGCGCCAGAGAAGCTGTAGGCATCCGGGTCATCCTGAGAGTATTCTTCCAACTGTCGTATATCCACTTTGCCCACAAGGCTGGATATATCCTGGTTGTTCTCATCGCCGGGTTCGGTCTTGGCAATACCCACTTGATTCAGAATACTGGGATGCAGCTTCACCACTCTGAACTTGGTGATATCACCGCCAAACTCATTTAACCGCTTAACCGCCCAGGGTGACATGATACCGCCCAGGTAACGGTTGGGAATGCCATATTCTTTTTCCAGAATGTCGGCATCTTCATCAGGATTAAACAGATTCAGAGGTGACTCAAAAACCGGTGAACCTTTGATTGCATAGAATGGGACTTTCTCCATCAATGCCTTCAGCTTTTCTGCCAGAGAAGACTTACCACCACCCACTGGCCCTAAAAGGTAAAGTATCTGTTTCTTCTCTTCCAGCCCCTGGGCAGCGTGCATAAAGTAGGAAACGATCTGCTCAATGGCCTCTTCCATACCATAAAATTCACGGAATGCCGGATAACGCTTAATCAGTTTATTGGAAAATATACGACTGAGCCTTGGGTCCCTTGAGGTATCCACCATCTCCGGCTCACCAATGGCCATAAGCATACGCTCAGCCGCATTGGCATAGGCAGAAGAATCCTGCCTGCACAGTGCCAGATACTCTTCGATGGTCAGCTCTTCCTGCTGGGTTGATTGAAATCTCTGCTGATATGTATTGAAGATGTCCATGCCTTCACCCGCCTTTGTCTGCTTGAATTCCTGAACAACGACCAGGAACGTTTGACCGATAGCTCATCTGGAAGCTTATCCTTCTCAATTACGCTATCGGCAGAGTCAGAACTTTGACCACATTTTTTTATAACTTTTATTGAGCCGCTATGAATGCCAGAAAAGCAGTTCATGCTGATCAACAATGCTATAGAAAAAGGTGGCATATAATGCCCGTCCGACAAACCAGAGAACTCGGTGTCATGACCGGCAAAAGCGGGATACGAACATTCAGTCGAAAAAATCCGGCCTACATTGATGCACTTTTCATAACAACTTATAACAACGGACTTCCTTGCAGCATGCTGGCAGAGATATTATTCTTCATCGCTCACAACTTCTGGTGGTCTCGCACTTAGCCTTGGAAAAGCTGCCCGACAAGCGTGGCACTATCAAAACAACCCTGCGTTTTTAACCGCAAAGTGATAGCGCATTTTTTCTTGCCCCAGAATTTATAATGTGGATTTTTGACTACTTCTGCAACTGTTGAATCATTGCATGGAGGAAACGTGTTGCTTCACCACCCGTTGCTGCGCGGTGATCAAACGACAGTGACAAAGGCAGGATACGGTGGCTCTCAGGCTTGCCAGCAACGCTGACGATTTCTTCCCTTAACCGGCCAACACCGATAATACCAACGGTTGGCGGCACAACAACCGGTGTCGCGTATTTTCCGGCAAAGACACCAAAATTACTTAACGTGATGGTTGCACCCTGAAGCTCTGAGTTTGGCAGACTTCTGTCTTTCACCCCTTCCCTGAGCTTATTGATACTCTCTCGTACTTCTGCTTTCTTCATTTTTGCCACATCACGCATCACCGGAACAAATAGTCCCTCGTCACTATCAACCGCCAGACCCAGGTCAACAGCATCATGAAGCTGACGGCTCATGGAAGCGCCATCAAACCAGGCATTAAGCGCAGGCTCCACGGCAATGGCTTTGGCAATCGCCTGAATCAGACGAACAGTGATGTCTTCTTTATCATCCCAATGATCAATATCCACATCATCAAACAGCGTTACCTGGACGACGGAAGCATGAGATTCTGCCATGGTGCGGGCCATATGCTTGCGGACACCTTTCAATGGCTCTGGATTGGCCAGGGGATAGGCCATGGCAGGTTGTGCAGCGGTTCTACGATTTGTGATAGCACCCAGATCCACCTGGAATTGCTCAGCCAGTGATTGAAGTCCACTTTGAACCATGTGCGATGAAGACGACGGTGGCATCTGGCCATCCGCTGGTGAGCCAATAATAAAAGCGTCATCGCTATTGGTGCTGGCATCATCACTGGCCAGTTTGCCGACTACCGTACCGCTATCTTCCCCATCGGTGACAAACTCCACCAGCGGGGCTCCGGTAAGAATAGTGTCACCGGGTTGACCACAAAGACGGGCAATCACTCCGGTGCAGGGTGCAGGCACTTCCACAACGGCTTTGGCTGTTTCGACTGAGACCATCGGCTGATCTTCCCTGATGCTATCCCCTTCTCCCACATGCCATTCGACAATATCGGCTTCAGGAATACCTTCCCCTAAATCGGGTAAATTGAAAAAGCGCATGAATGTACCTTTTTATTATAAAAATACTGACTGCTTCTGGTTTTGCAGTCCTACAGGTTCCTAGTACATCGTTTCAATGAGTTTGACGTTTACAATCTCCGTTCACCCTGAGCGGAGTCGAAGGGTGCTTGGCACGATCTATCAGAGTCCGGAGTTTCCGCCTTTAGGCCCTATGGGTCCTTCGACAGGCTCAGAACGAACGGAGTATGGAGGCACGACAACCCGTCAAACTCATTGAAACTATGTACTAGTGCCTGGCAAGACTCTTGATCGATGCCCTGACAATATCATCGACCTGGGGCAGATAATGGTCTTCCATCCTGTAGTAGGGCATTGTCGTATCAAAACCGGTCACCCGTTCAACGGGGGCCTTCAGATCATCAAACGCCCTTTCCATAAGACCGGCAGCAATCTCGGCCCCCACACCAAAACTCCGACAAGCTTCATGAACAATGACACAGCGTCCGGTCTTTCTGACTGACGTCAGAATAGTCTCCATATCAAGAGGCTTGATGGTAGCCACATCAATCACTTCTGCAAAAATGCCATGCCCCTCCAGAATGTCGGCTGCCTCCATGGTTTCACGAACCGATGCCCCCCAACTGACCAATGTGACATCCTGCCCGACTTTTAACGTGAAACAGGTGTCCAATGGCAGCGGGTCACTGGCAGCATCAATTATCTGCTTACTTGCCCGGTAGATGCGCTTTGGCTCCAGGAAGATAACCGGATCCGGCTCATTAATGGCAGCACGAAGCAATCCATAGGCTCTGACCGGTGACGATGGGATGACCACTCTTAGCCCGGGAATATGGGCAAACAGTGCTTCGGTGCTTTCCGAATGATGCTCCGGGGCATGGATACCTCCACCGAAAGGAGCCCGCAGCACCAGGGGACACGCCAACCGTCCCCGGGTTCGGTTTCTCATGCGGGCTGCGTGGCAGATTAATTGTTCCATTGCCGGAAAGATGAACCCCATAAACTGTATTTCCGCCACCGGTTTCATCCCCTGGGCAGCCATACCCACACTGATACCGGCAATCAGGGTTTCCGCCAGTGGTGTATCCATCACCCGCTTGAGGCCATATTTATCCCGCAGCCCCTGGGTTGCCCGAAAGACACCACCATTGACCCCAATGTCTTCGCCAAGCAACACAACATCCGGATCATTGTCCATAGCATGATCAAGCGCCAGGTTGACGGCCTCAACCATGGTCAGTTTGTTATCCATTGAGACGGCCTCCGGCTGATTTCATGTTTTCCTGCCGCATCTGTTCTCTGGCAAGCGCCTCGTTTTTCTGCTGCTCCAGTTGGGCTGGCATATTCGCGTAGTGATAATCAAACAGGTCTTCAATAGCAGGCAGCGGCGTGTTCAGGTAGGTGGCCACGGCCTGCTCAATGATACGGTCAGCCTCATCTTTTAAAGCCTGTTCTTTATGCTCGTCCCACAACCCCCGATGGTGCAGAAAGTTACGGAGCCGCTTGATGGGCTCTTGTTGCCAGGCCTCCTTGAGCTCTTCACTGGCTCGGTAACGGCTGGCGTCATCGGCCGTGGTGTGATCGCAAAGCCGATAGCTGACCGCTTCTATCACGGTAGCGCCTTTACCCTGGCGTGCACGGTCAATAGCGGCGCTGACCACTTCATGGAGGGCAATAACATCATTACCATCCACCTGGTAAGACGGCAGGCCAGCGGCCAGCCCTTTCTGGGCCAGCGTCGGTGCACCGGACTGAATTTTTCTGGGAACCGAAATCGCCCATTGGTTGTTGTTAATGATATAAACCACGGGCAACTGCCAGGCACCGGCCAGATTCAGGGCTTCGCCAAAATCCCCTTTCGATGTAGCACCATCACCCAGGGCACATAAGGCCACTTGCAACGGGTCACCGGCCTCGTGGCGGATTTTAATGGCGGTGGCGATACCGGCCGCGTGGCCAGCCTGAGTCGCAATGGGAACACAATTCGGCAGATCCTGCCCCCAGGCCGGACTGGCACTCCCACGCTCATCACCACCCCAGTAGAGCATGACATCACTCAGAGCGATGCCTCGTCGCATCAACCCGGGAAGATCCCGGTAATAAGGAATCAGAACATCTTCTTTTTCCAGCAGGGCAGCACACACGGTGCTGATGGCTTCCTGTCCAAGACAGGAAGGGTAAGTGCCCATCTTACCGGTCCGCTGCAATGCCACCGCTTTTTGATCGGCCTGCCGGGCAATCACCATGGATCGGTAGTAATCAATGAGAATGTCGTGATTGCTGACCCAGGCTGGCAGTCGTTTGATGACTTCGCCTTCAGCATCCAGAAACTGCTCCATGGCGAGGGCAGGGTTTGCTGTTAAATCCATTTCTGTTCTCCCTATGCCGTCAACTGTGAAGGGTTATCACCATGCACAATGGCTTCTGCCATCTGGTCAGCAATAACACTGGCGGGTAACCCGGCCTGATTCTGTCGGCTGAAAATCTCTAACAGGGTGTCATGAATGCCACGCAGGCGATGGTGCATATCACGCTGACTGCTTTGCAGGTAAGTCATGGCGACAAAAATCAATCCACCGGAATTAATCAGGTAGTCCGGGGCAAAGAGAATGTCGCGGTCGAAGAGGGCAATACCGTCTTCCTCCGTCAGTAGTTGGTTATTGGCTGAGCCGGCAACAGCAGCACACTGTAATTTGCCAATGGTGTCGCTATTGAGGACGCCGCCAAGGCCACAGGGGCTGAACAGATCGCAGGGCACCGAATATATGTCATCCGGTGCGACTACTTTGGCACCGAACTCCCGGACACACTGATCAACACGATCCTGATTGATATCGGCAACAATCAATTGTGCCCCATCGTTAAACAGTCGCTGACAAAGGGCATAGCCAACATTACCCAGCCCTTGCACAGCAACCCTTAAACCTTTCAGATTATCTGGCAGCGAGGGATGGGCTTTCAGGCAGGCAAGCACGCCATAATAAACCCCTTCAGCGGTAAAGGGTGCCGGGCTGCCACCGGATGAAGTACAAGTCACATGAGCTGACTGAGTAGCAATGGTGTCCATATCCGCCACCGTTGTGCCACTGTCCATAGCCGTTGCATAACGACCGCCAAGCTCATTGAGAAAACGCCCGAACGCTTTGAAAAGAGCGGTTCGGTCATAGTCACCTTCCGGTTCCATAATGACCGCTTTGCCACCCCCGAGATCCAGGCCAGCCAGTGCTGATTTGTAGCTCATACCACGGGCAAGGCGAATGGCATCCGTGATGGCTTCGTCAGAGGAAGAATAAGGAATGATTCGACACCCACCGAGGGCTGGCCCTCTGCGGGTACTGTGAATAGCGATGACGGATTTGAGGCCGGACTCTTCATCAAATTTGCAATGAAGATCGTTGATTCGTGCCTCGGCAATCTGTCTGAACATGACGGGATCCCTCCGTATGTTGCAGAGCAGCAGGCTCTGGTTTAGTGCCCTGTCTATCGGCATCCCGGGGTTAGGGCAAGCTGACAGACGTGGCTATTTATTGTTGTTTTACAGGGTAGAACTTTCATCACATTCAGCGGTTTAAGCTCTATCAACAACCAGGCTTTCTGATAACGCCTTATTCGATTACAGAGGAAGTTAAGCCCTATTGTCAACAGTCAATAAGTTTTAGGAAACGTCATGCTCTGCCGCCATTGGCCGCTATTTAAATCAACTAATTGACTGAAAATCTCACCATCCATAAAGCACGTTTTCATAAAAACCTGTTTTGGCAAAACAGGTAAAAGATGCATTTTGAAAACAAAAGGTGATAACTTAGTTCTTCCTTCCCTCTAATCCATGGAGGCCAAAATGTCGCAAATACAACAAGAAAAGCGTCGATTTCCCAGAAAAACACTGGAAAAAACCGCAGAAGTACTGGATAACGACACCGGTCTGTCTATCGGCATTCTTGAAGATGTCTCAAAAGGAGGATTCAGCATCCTGACCGATCGGGGTGTCAGGCCATCAGAAACCCGGAATGTCACATTGATCCTGCCCGGGCCGCAGGAAGGTGCTTATCGAGTGTCCATGAGTGCCGAGTGCGTCTGGTGTCAAACCGTCAGTGAACAGGCTGATTTCGCCGCAGGTTTTGTTTTACGCAGTATCGAGGACCAGGACGAAGTCGCATTGAACTATTACATAAGGGATTATCAGGTAGCGGGCGAGCTTCAGGAAGGTTAAATACCTTTCTGAAGCCGATAAGAGCAGAAGCAAACACTCACAAACAACCTTTAACAAGCCAGGTAACGGTTAATCTGCAATTGGCAGGCTGAGCGTTTCCTTGAGTTCTTCCATCACGATATAGCTCTTGGACTCCCTGACCCCTGGCAACTTCAGAAGAATATCCCCTAACAACTCGCGGTAAGAGGCCATCTCTGAAATCCTGGCTTTGACCAGATAGTCGAAGTGACCAGAGACCAGATGGCACTCCAGCACGTTTGGCAGCTTGATGACCGCTTTGCGGAAGTCATCAAAGATATCAGCGGATTTGGTATAGAGGCTGATTTCCACAAACACAAGAAGCCCTGCCTGAAGATACTTCGGGTTCAGGCGTGCAGAATAGCCCTGAATAATACCTTCCCTTTCCAGGCGCTTGACCCGTTCCATACACGGCGTCGTACTCAGCCCGACCTTATCCGCCAGCTCTACATACGATATACGCCCTTGCTCCTGCAGGGTACGGAGAATATTACGATCGATACGATCCAACTGGCGAACAACTTCTTTTCGGCTTCTCATGATTTCAGTCGTTTATTGACAATGCGTGTTCAGGCACCAAGAAAAGTGGAACACAATAGCATAAGGGATTAGTGAGCTTTGTATTCATCTTTTTTAGGACAGATCCTGATTAAGACAACCGTTATTCTAATATCTAATGGGTAAATCACCTCCCCTCCTAGCAGAGGGAGGTTAGGGTACCAATGATGAATCTGCAAGTGAGGATTACTAATATCCTCCATCAGGGTTTATCGCAAAATCATTTTCAATCCCTGCATTTTTATGGACAATGCGCGGGCTTTTCACTTCCTTGAGGGTTTGAAGGCTCTTTTCATAAGCAAAGAACCCATGGTCACCACAAGCGAACCTGAGTTTCTAACGATAAACTTGTGTCAACAGAGCCTATTAAAGCACACTCACCGGGTTCTACCCTGTTCTTTATACTCCGGGCTGGAGAAAATTTTAGATGAGTACAGCATCTGCCTCCCCGAAACATTCCCCAACGCCGTCGACGCTTTCGACAGCTGCGACAAAAAGTCGCTCAGGCAATGAGATCCTGGTCAAAATCGACCAGGTCACCAAAAAGTTCGATGACGTTATCGCTGTTGATAATGTCAGTCTGAATATTAAAAAGGGTGAGATTTTCGCACTGCTGGGTGGCTCCGGATCTGGAAAATCCACATTACTACGGATGCTGGCGGGCTTTGAAACACCGTCTGAGGGCAAAATTTACCTGGATGGGCAGAATATTACTCACCTGCCACCGTATCTGCGCCCCATCAATATGATGTTTCAGTCCTATGCCCTGTTCCCTCATATGACGGTGGAGCAAAACGTGGCATTTGGATTAAAGCAGGACCGCCTGCCCAAAGACATCATTGCCCAGCGTGTAGAGGAGATGCTGACACTGGTGCATATGCAAAAGTATGCCCGCCGTAAGCCCCATCAGCTTTCCGGTGGCCAGCGCCAGCGTGTGGCCCTGGCGAGAAGCCTGGCAAAGCGACCAAAATTGCTGTTGCTGGATGAGCCCATGGGTGCGCTGGATAAGAAGCTGCGCAGCCGCATGCAGCTTGAGGTTGTGGATATCATCGAAGAGGTGGGTGTTACCTGCATTATGGTGACCCATGATCAGGAAGAGGCGATGACCATGGCCGAGCGCATTGGCATTATGGATGCCGGCTGGATTGTCCAGGTGGGTACCCCTATCGATATCTACGAAAACCCCAACAGCCGCATGACCGCCGAATTCATTGGCTCCGTCAATATGTTTGAAGGAGAAATCACCGAAGAAGAAGCGGGTTACGTCATCATTCAATCGCAACAGGTGCAACAGCCGATCTACATTGGCCACGGTATCATGGCACCACTGGAAGACCGCAAAGTCTGGATTGCCGTGCGTCCTGAAAAAACCATGGTGACCCGGGAGCAGCCGGAAGGGAACTACAACTGGAGCAAGGGTGTGGTGCACGACATTGCCTATCTTGGTGGACATTCGGTTTATCATATCCGGCTTCCGTCGGGCATGACGGTACAGTCCAACATGGCGAATGTGATCCGGACCGCCGACAACCCGACCTGGGGTGATGAAGTCTATATCAGCTGGGATGATGACAGTGGTGTCGTCCTGAATAGCTGATCAATCACCGCTAACCTTATTCAGTATTTTTCGTGTTTAAGAACAGTCTGAAGGCTTTCCATTGGCTAAAAGCCGAAGGCTTTCTATTTCGTAAACTATTCAGGCTTACCGCCGTACATGTAAGCCACTGGTAACGGATATTTTGTGGAATCTGTCATGTCCAACCTGTTAACAAAAGGTGCCTCCGCAGCCGCGTGGGGACCAGAGAGGCTAAACGCCTTAAGGGAGCTGTGGGGACGTCGCCTCGTTCTTGGCGTCCCCTATCTCTGGCTACTGCTATTCTTTCTTGTCCCCTTCCTGATTGTGGTCAAGATCAGCTTTTCATCGGCAGAAATTGCCATTCCGCCCTATTCGGCCATCTTTGAGTACTTTGATGAAGTACTGACACTGAATTTAAATCTGGGCAACTACCTGTTCCTGGCCGAGGACGAGATGTACCTGCAGGCCTATCTGACCTCGATACGGCTGGCTCTGGTCGCTACCTTTTTCTGCCTTCTGCTGGGCTATCCCATGGCCTACGCCATGGCTCAGGCATCGGGAAGAAAGCAAAGTTTCCTGCTCATGCTGGTACTTCTGCCATCATGGACCTCATTCCTGATCCGCATATACGCCTGGATGGGAATACTGAAAAATAACGGGTTATTGAACAACCTGCTGATGTGGTGTGGCCTGATTGACCAGCCCCTGCAGATCCTGAACACTAACATCGCCGTTTATATAGGCATCGTTTATGCCTATCTGCCCTTTATGGTGCTCCCTATTTACGCCAACCTGACCCAGCTGGACAAATCACTGCTGGAGGCGGCCAACGATCTGGGCTGTCGGCCATGGGAAACCTTTTTCAGAGTTACACTGCCACTGTCCATGGGTGGCATTGTCGCGGGCTGTATGCTGGTCTTTATCCCTGCCGTGGGTGAATACGTGATTCCTGAGCTGCTGGGTGGGCCTGAGAGCCTGATGATCGGTAAAGTGCTCTGGCAGGAGTTTTTCAACAACCGTGACTGGCCGCTGGCCAGTGCCCTGGCCATGATCATGCTGTTGATCCTGTGTCTGCCCATCGCCTTCTTCAATCGCCAGCAGGCGAAGCAATTGGAGGCCAGCCTGTAATGACGCTTTCTACAGAAACAGCAACTGAACGCACAAGCACCCTGGG
Organism: Endozoicomonas sp. ALC013; assembly: GCF_049310205.1. NCBI lineage: Bacteria > Pseudomonadati > Pseudomonadota > Gammaproteobacteria > Oceanospirillales > Endozoicomonadaceae > Endozoicomonas > Endozoicomonas sp. ALC013. The sequence goes on from NZ_JBLYNS010000019.1 coordinate 22,160, forward strand.
AAGAGTCAAAACACCGGGTTTTTCCACCATCATGCTGATACTTGGGCTGATCTTCCTCTATCTGCCCATGTTTATCCTTGTGTTTTACTCCTTTAACGCTTCACGACTGGTGACCGTCTGGGCCGGCTTCTCAACCAAATGGTATGTGGAGCTGTTTCAGGATGAACAACTGATGGGCGCGGTATGGATCAGCTTGAGAATTGCTTTCTATAACGCGTCCATGGCGGTCATTCTGGGTACGGTGTCGGCTTTTGCCCTTGACCGCTTTGGCAAATTCCGTGGCAGAACCGCCTTCAACAGCATGTTGACGGCACCCCTGGTGATGCCCGATGTGATTACCGGCCTGTCGCTGCTGCTGCTGTTTGTCACCATGGCCGACCTGATCGGCTGGCCCATGGAACGGGGCATGCTGACCATCTGGATCGCCCACGTCACCTTCTCCACCGCTTATGTGGCTGTTGTCGTTGGCGCCAGGTTGCGGGAGGTGGATCGCTCTATTGAAGAGGCGGCGATGGATCTTGGTGCAACACCACTGCGGACGTTCTTTCTGGTCACGATTCCAACCATTGCCCCATCGTTAGCCGCTGGCTGGTTACTGGCGTTCACCCTGTCTCTGGATGATCTGGTGATTGCCAGCTTTGTCTCCGGCCCGGGCTCGACCACTCTGCCAATGGTGGTATTCTCTTCGGTGCGCCTGGGGATCTCACCAAAAATTAACGCCATGGCGACGCTGATTATTCTGGTGGTCTCTCTGGCAGCCCTGTTTGGCTGGTGGTTTATGCGTCGCTCAGAAAGGGAAAGGAGGGCCAGCCTGGAAAGGTTTGGCACCAGTTAGCATGATAATCAGATGCCGGATCTCATCCGGCTTTTTAATTCGTTCCTCGACTTTTACCAGACCCGTATGCTCCGGGATTGTCACGACGTGCATTTCTGCTTGACGTCCTCACTCCAAAAGCCTGCGACCTCAGTCTGGATCAAGCTCGTGCGGCGAGGAGCGTCCGTCCCCTGAATGGCTTATGTCCGAACCCGTTGTCGTTTGTGCAAAAGCATCACCGGGCATCGACTATGCCCCGTCTTTACGGACAAAATAGAGTTTTGGCAGCTCCCCTTGCCTGGCCATCGTTAATACCTGAGGATCTAAATAAACCTGCTTCAGTACAGCTTTGAGTTCACTATCTGTAGCCCCTCCAAGCTCATGCAGTGGGAACACCAGCCTTTCTTCCCGAGCAGCGTTGGTGATTAACGTTACCAGCTGCTGCGAAAACCCACTTATATCCGTTATTTTTGGAAAGAACACCGAATGAATTTTCTCGCAGCCTTTAAAGCCGTCAGTCTCTTTATATCGCCATGCCTGACATTGATAGTATCCCTCGCGCATGAAGGTAGCCTGACCGCCGCCCTTGGTCATGTGCTCGATATACCCCCCTCTATCACCCCCATGAAGCGCCACATCAGTATTCAGCACATTACCAAACCTCCGCACGGCATTTACCAGTGAGAATGGATCACTATCGCCATAGTGTTTCCGGGCAAAGCCAAGTACCCCACCTGGATTACTAAACAGCCTGGCAAAGTTTTTTGGTATGGGCGAATCGGCTGGCGTTGAAACCCGGGATTGAGGCCTTGACCTGGAGGGCACTGCTGATTCAGATCTGGCAGTTCCCGATTGGGCTGTCTGGAAATAAGAGGCAGTTTTCTTAGGGATTGCACCATGTCCTACAGCAAGCATAGTGCCTGAAACACCTGCCGGGTGGATACCGACAGGTGTTATCCCCGAGGGTAAATGTACCGGATTAGCCGCGTTCAGGCTCTTGAAAACTCGAATAAACTCGTCGTGTACTTCCTTATCCTTATTACTTTTATTATCCCAACCCACGAGTATTAACTTGGGTACTTTGGATAACTTCTGTATACGAGGATTCTTATAAGCCGCATAGAGCGCCTGGGCCATATCCTCACCACTGCCACCAAAAATTGCACAGCCTATAAAACAACTGACAATGGTATTGCTGCCTTTTTGGCTGGCTCCAAGGAGCAGTGAAACAAAAGCATTGGTGAAATCCTGCTGATACTTTATTACCCCTGCACCAGAACGGTTAACACTCAAATCATAATCTTTCCTATTTGGGGCAACCACGTTATGAATATGCTGGCAATGGCGCAAACCACGGGTGGAATCAGTGGCATATCCATAGGGCCCGGTGGTATAACACTCGCCAGTTCCAACCTTATGAATACTGGTATCGTGGTTAAATTGAGCGCCAAGATCACTGGCAAATTGTCCTGCGATACCCCCACGATGTTGCATTTGACTATTTGCAGCATTGACCAGATCGAATGGTTTTCCTTGTTTTGAGAGCTCTCTGGCACAACCAAACATGCCATAATCAGGGTGCATTGCTATTTCCAGCTGTCTGGGAAGCAGCTCTGTCGATGCCTTGTCAGCACGGCCTGTGCTTGCTGTCGTGTTAATTGCCGTGGCCACAGCCCCGGGGCTGCTCATTGCAGGGGGCGTTGTTACACGGCGAACCGGTGAACGTGTTGCGGAATTAAGTTGAGCCAGCATATTCCAGTGACTTGCAAAGTCTTGGCATGCTGTCCGGTCACTGTCTTCAGAAGACCTGCCCACCAGAACCAGTTGTGGTGCTTGCCTGCCTGTTGATTCAAATTGTTTCTTGGCTTTCGAAATCGCTTCTGCCAAATCTTCTCCTGTGCCACCCGCAAGACCACAACTGAGCAGAGGGCAGTAAATCCGACGTAGTTGATTGGTTTCAGCCGCTTTAAATAACTCAAAAAACGTTTTTTCAAGCTTTTCTGCAAACTTCTCATCATTTGCTAAAAGAACCAACACATTGTGAACTGCCCGACAATTATTGATATCAGATGGTTTGTCACCACGAATACAGTCATAAGTAAAACATTCACCGTGAGTGATACGATTCCCGGGCTGCTGAGACACCTGAACATAGTTACTATTGTTGCCACCAAACTTTTCTTTGATAACCTTTGCAATACCTGTATGAAATTGCATGTTCACGTCCACAGAGTTCACTATCCCATAGGGCATAAGTTCATCTTTACGCTTTACCCATGTCAATAATCCATCATTACAAGTAACCAGTGTTACCCTGCCAGGCAATGCTTGTTCAGTCCCATTAACCAGATTGGTACAATGTTGTGACACATCCTTATGTGTGACAAAGTTTTTGCCAACTATATGCCTAAGGGATGGATACTTTTCCAGTTGTTTAAGCAGGCAATCATTATCAGTTTTACGAACCGCTCGCCCAAAGACCGCTTGTTTCAATTCTTCATTGATTCCACATTTCTTCAGCTCAAGAGAACCGTACATCACTACCTGACCACAGAATTTTCCAATGGCATCATCCATTTCAGTCTCCTTAAATTATCGTGTAATTGATATTTATTTGTGCAATCAAATAAAAGCAACTGTAGATCCAATAATCGAATTAGACTGAAAATCGGTAATATAGTTCCAAAATTAGCAGGCATTTTCTCTCACGCGACTCCAGGATGGTGTCTTCATATCTCAACTATGTTTTTGAAATATCCGGGTTTAGCGGCTGTGTGAGCCATTTTGATCCGTCATCGGTAAAGGTTCCTGAACCAACTCAACAGCCCTTGCACCGATAGCCTTTTTACAGGCAAATGCACAACACACCCCTGCGGCATATACCATTAAACCGGTCAGGGCACCGTAGGTGACATTAACTTGTGTATCAACCTCATTCACCTTCAGCCCCCGGGAGTGGGAATAGAGAAAACCACCGCCCACACCACCGCCAACCAGCAGAACATACCCACCCAATAACCCGACAGTAGAATTCAGACAACAACGCCGTCCAAATGCAGACACTCTCACAGCCAGGGTAGCCGCAGCTTCATTGGCCCCGTTGGGTTGAGCAGCCTGTGGATATACGATACCTCCGGAAACACCGTTCACTGACCGGTCACCTCGTGATTTCACCAGTAAGTTCCCGTGACAGGCATAGCCAGTCTTGAGAATTGGTCATCTGACTTTTTGCAAAAAGCAGAGCGTGGACAGCCTTTAGATCGAAAAGTTCCGAATTGGTTCACTATTTAGTCAGACCATTAATAAATGTGTCCCAATCGAACTCATCTTTAATTAATGCTTTATTAAAATGTGCCTTTCTCATTCTGCCCAGGTGAATTCTATTATTTTCAATCATATTGGCTAATGAATCCACCTTTTCAGTTTTATCTTCAGTTTTTATTACTTGCTTAACCTGTAATGCAATGTTTAAAAAAGACAAAGCAAATGTTGTGGCATATTTCTCACCTTTTAAACTCATTCTGTTATTAATATCTATCGTTAATGAACAAATATGTGCTGTAAACAAGACATCCGCTGGATCTAACTGCACATTTTTGACTGGTAAAACCTCAGTTTCTGTCATCACTTCAGCAATTTCACCGGGCTGTAGAGGATTGCATGTAGAATCTAACTGCTCATTGTTGACTGACAAAACCTCAATTTCTGTCGTCATTTCAGCAATTCTATCAGGCTGCAGAGGATCATCTGTAGAATCTTCCGGTCGTTTGTGCTCAGTTACCGATGAATCACCCTTGGCGAGCATGCATAGTTGTTGAAATAATTTAACAAAATCGTATGGTTGATAGTCATTAATGCCAAAAATATCATTCATGATAAGTCTTGCCGGACCGGGAGATAGGGCAATAGACGGTATAATTACATTCAGAGACTGATCCGTTTTAATTTCTTCATCAATATCAAAAGGGTATTTTTCTGCTCTTTTTTTTAAATCCTCAAGCCTTTCAAGCATTCTTACTTTTGGTTTATTTTTAAAAGCCATTTTTACTAAAAGATCGTCTGATCTAAGAGAAAGGTAATTATCCACATTAATTGAGCTAAAGGCGAGAAAGTCCTTCAAATTAAGGTGTTGGGTAATTTTAAATCTTAATTCCTGGAATAATGGAAAATAATTATTTTCTGCAGGCTCTGAAGTCACCTTTCGTAACGGGGTGAATATATTGGCTGTTGGATTTTTTACAAATTCACTTGACCTATGATAATCAGAAATATTAGCAAAACTATTAACAATGGCATTTTCAGAATTCATCATTATGCCTACATTTCTGCAATTCCATATTCATTTGATCATCAGATTGGGAAAAAGTTCCGCTTAGGATTGATCAATGAAAATCCTGAGTCAAACCCCCACTTCATCACCGGTTTTATTTTTTGCTGGATACCATGAAAAGTAGATCGTGGACAGCCTAAAGATCGAAAAATTCCAGTTTTTTATTCTTCTTTAGTCGCAGAGAATCAATAAACTTGTCCCAATCGAACTCGTTTTTATTTTTTAATACTGATTTAAAATAATAAACTTTACTTAGCTTCCATCTTATAAGTTCATTGCTTTCAATCATATTGGCTAATGTATGTAGCTTCTTATCTTTTTCTTCAATACTTATCAGTTGGTTTACTTGTGATGCAATCCCTATAAAATATAACGCAAGAAGTGAAGTACCTTCAGTATTTTTACCGCATTTTAAACTCATTCTGTTATTAATATCTATCGTTAACGAACAAATATGTGCTCTAAAAAAGACATCCGTTGAATCATCATTGGCAAGCGTACATAGACATTGAAATAATTTAACAAAATTAGCTGATTGATATTTATAGTTTACAGGATCCTTCTTTAAGAGAAGTCGTGCAGGCCCGGGAGATATGGCCACAGGCGGTATTATTGCGTCATAATTCTCATTCAATTCAATTGGCCCATTAATTTCGAAGGGATATTGTCGTGCTTTTTGTTTCAAATCATTGAGCCTTTCAAACAATACTACCAGCGGTTCATTTTCAAGAACTCTTCTTACCAGAAGGTCGTCCGATCTAAGCGAAAAATAATTATCAACATTGATTGAGCTAAAGGCGATAAAGTCCTTCAAATTAAGATATCTGGCAATTTCAAATTTTAAGTCGTGACTCAATGGTAAATAATTATTTCTTGCAGGCTCTGAACTTACCTTTCGTAACGGACTGAATATATTGGCTGTTGGATTTTTTACAAATTCACTTGACCTTTGATAATCGGAAAAACTGACAAAACGATCAACAATAGCATTTGCAGCGTTCATGATTGTGCCTTTACTTTTTCCCCTCCTTTAGAGCATAGGTTTGGGAAAAAGTTCCGCTTCAGAGATTTGCAAATAGCATTGGTATCAGATCTCCATTTGATCAAAATCCAGTTGCTCAGGGATGAGAATGCCGTGATATTGCACAGGAACACGGTTCAAATTGCAAAGCAGCTGATAAGGAATAGTACCTGCACCTTTTGCCACCTCATTAATGGGCAAGTCATCTCCCCACAGGATGGCACGGTCCCCTATCTGCACATCGGGCAAATCGGTTAAGTCCACCGTCAGCATGTCCATGGATATTCTGCCCACCAGCGGTACACGGCAGCCATTAATATACAGCGGTGTGCCATTGGCGGCATGGCGGGGGTAACCATCTGCATAGCCGATAGCCACCACACCGATCCGGGTGGTTCTCCGGGCAATCCACTGACTGCCATAACCCACAGAACTCCCGGCAGGAATGGTTTTGATGCTGATGATGGCTGAACTCAGTTCCATCACCGGTTTTATTGTTTGCTGGATATCATGAATTTGTGCAAATGGAGAGACCCCATACAACAGCAGGCCAGGACGATTCCATTCGCTCTGCACTTCTTTCAGGGCAACCAGCCCGGCAGAGTTACAGAAACTGCGCTCACCAGGCAGGCCATGGGTATAAGTATTGAACGTTGTCAGCTGCTGTTGGGCATGATCACTGTCCGGCTCGTCGGCACAGGCAAAGTGACTCATCAACACAATGTCTTTGACATAAGGGAGATCATTGAGTTGCTCCCAGACTGTGCGGTACTCATCAGGGGCAAAACCGACCCGCCCCATACCGGAATCCATCTTCAGCCACAGCCTTACCGGATGTTTGGGACGGTGGGCGACTAATGCATCAATCTGATACTGATGATGGATCACCGTATCCAGACGATACTGGTCAATCATTTCCAGTTCTGAAGGTTCAAAGAAGCCTTCCAACAGCAGTATGGGTTGTTTGATGCCAGCAGCACGAAGTTCCAGGGCTTCCTCAATAAAGGCAACGGCAAACCCGCTGGCAATATCCGCCAGCGCGGTTGCACAGGCTGTTGCACCATGGCCATAGGCGTCCGCCTTGACCACCGCCATCACCTGACCATTACCAGTGCCCCTGGCAGACAGTTGTTGGATAATACGATAATTATGACGCAGTGCATCAAGGTTTATCTTAGCTGTTGCTGGTCGGCCCATGCCTTTTGAAACTCCCCCGGGAATGCCAGTTAAGGGCAGCATCCTATCAATTAATAACTAACAGCTCTTTATGTGTTTATCGAAATCATTATATTGAATAAATAATACCCTTTGATCGTATTTATCCATAGCTTTGATTGCTTTTTATTCTTTATTAGACGGTAAGAGTCCACTAATCAGAGTCAGTTTCTCAGTGAAAATGCCAACGTCAATGGGAATAGCGATTAAGGAGCAACCTGTCGCAGCAGGTGCTCCTTCAATGAGGCGGGAATAAGACTATTCTGCTTTTTTTCCGGGATCTGCCATAGTCCGAAACCGGGCGTCCATGGCAGTGAGAATACTGCTGGCTAAACGACCAATGCCGGGTTTCTGACCATCAGCATAAGGAATTGGACGACAGAGCGCCATGGCCCTGAGCCCCATGCGGGCGGAATAGATACCGACACCAACCCCGCTGGCGGCCTGAGAGCTGACCACGCCCAGCAACCGGTTGGAAGTAAAGTCTGATAGCTGATCAGACAGCAGTTCTGTCGCACCAGCCAGCGCCATCTGTTCCAGAACCATGGTTAACAGGTGGCTACGGGCAGGCAATGAAGGCCTGACACCGTATACCTGACAGATCTCATCGAGCATCCGGATACTGCGCCAGACCGACAGCAGCATATCAACGGCGGCAAATGGGCTGAGAGCCACCATCAAAGCAACTTGCTGGCTATGTTGTGAAATACAGGCAAGTGCCCGCTGGTCCAGGGTCTGGAAAAAATGGCTATCCAGGTAAGCCAGCAGCTCGCTGTCATCACTGTAATCCGGCATCTCAGACCACACTTGTTCCAGCAGCATTTGCTGGGGCTTACCCTGATAGAGCTTACTCAACTGCCCGGCCCATTGGCTGGTTAATACGGTCGTTCTCTGGTCTCGAAACTGTGCAGCCTGCGCCTGTAGTTCGGTGATCTGTCGAAAGTCCCGTTGATACAGGAAAAACTCCACCACGGCTTTAACGACAGTGACCGCCAGGGCCAGAAAAAGCAAGGCAAACACTAAGGCCAAAGACCAATGCAGTTGATAGAGAAAAAGGCCCAGTTCCACCGTTTGCCAAAGCACCAATATCAACAGCAGGGTCAGCAGCCCGTAACATGCCGACCGGATAAAGCGCAGTGGTTTGGCCGCCAGTTCAGGTCCCTGCAACACCGGATCCCGGAAACCATCACTGATGGACTCCGGAGTCTCCAGGGGTTGCTCTGGTTCCAGAGGGATAAAGTATGGATCGTAATGTCGGGTCATGAAAACCGGTCTCCCAGCAGATCATTAAGAATGCTATCCAGACGGATATGGGGTAATCGGCCACCTGCGACCAGCTGCAGCCCACCGGGCGGGAGCAACCGGCGCAATTGCCACTGGCCCAGAGCCTGCCAGTCATCCAGTGCCGGAATCTGTTCCGGAATATCCGGGTGCAGCAGCACTCCCGGCCCCTGCTCCGTCATCCCCTGCAGAGCCTGGTGCCCCTGATAATCGACATATGTCGTTGAGCGCACGGCGGCAACCGCTTCACAACGGACATCCGTCGCATTAAACGCCGCTCTGCGCCTGGCCTCCTGAACCAGGTTTGCCATCAACCCTCTCACGGCTTCATGCTGGTCAGGCAGCACCTGATCAATTTTACTGGCGGCAAAAACGACCCGGTCAATGCGTGGCTGAATTAATCGTCTGAGCAGGCTGTTGCGCCCATAATCAAAACTTTGCAGTACCTGAGTCAACGAGAAGCGAAGATCATCAAACGCTTCCTGGCCACGGTTCAACGACTTGAGCACATCCACCAGCACCAGCTGTCGATCCACCTTCTGAAAAGTATTTTGATAGAAGGGTTTGACCCGGGTTTCCAGGTAACGCTGATAATGCCTTTCACACACTTTGAATAAAGAGTCCTCCACCGCTTCCTCCAACTGATCTTCTGAACAGCCAGTGATGGCAAGCAGGGGGATAAACGGCAGTTTACTCTCATCACCTGAAGGTGCGGCATGCAGCCAGCGCCCGGGTTGAATCATGGTCAAGCCCGCCTGCTGACAAGCCTTGAGAAAGGTCAGTTGTTCCTGCCACAGTACTTGCAGTTCCAGCTCGGAAATGGTCTCCAGAGGATTAATGGACTTCAGCTTTTCGATAAAACTCCGGCCAATAGACCGGCGCATGGCACTGTCAAAAAGGGCGTGACATTGCCCACACCAGGCACGGTAATCCATGGCCAGTAGCGGCAGATCCAGCAGCCACTCCCCCGGATAGTCACGAATCTCCAGATAAAGACGACTGATCCCCGGTTTTCCCCGGCGCAATAACCCGGGTGGCTGACGGAACTTGATCTCCAGCAGGCAGCCAGACTCATCCCTTGTAGCTTCCGGCCACCGCCCTCTTGATAAAGCGTCAATGCCCCGCTGATAAGGAAACAGTATGACACCATTCAGAGCGGACAGTTTTACCCCCAATAAGCGATCCTGCAGAACCGGGGGGAAGGCAGCCAGAAGGGCATCAGGATAGTGCTGTAACTGATGAATAAGACTGGTGATCAGGGTGGTTTTGCCACTGCCACTGAAGCCGGTCACCCCCAGTGTCATGCGCCGGTTAAGCAGCCGGTCGACGCCATTTTCCAGGGAACTGGCTGCTGACCTGGCAAGATCCATCGCTTTATCCTGCCCAATCAGCAAAGACTGCTTGACCTTGGTCTTTATTGGTTTCATTGAACCATTCTCGATTTTAAGAGTCTAATTCTCTAGATAATTATTAAATCAGATTAAAAATCATAAGGAATACAAAAATTTGTTTCTGGAACTTCCCGCTGCGGTTAAAGTTCAGGAGCCCGATGATGAAGTATCCGCTGATGCATAAGCAGTTAAAAGAGAACATAAAAAAATTACAAAAAGCAATCAGTGGTTCTTTATTAAATCAACATCTAAAGTTGATCAGAACTGACTGAATTTGTAGAAATACCTTCGGATAATATCAGATCCCAGTCTTTTCCGGTCAACTTGGCCAGGCCGCAATAAATTGCATTATTTTTGGATTCCATCATCAGTTCACGCACCTGTTGGAAGAAAGTCCCTCCAAACTCACCGCGCAAAAACAACGCCAGGTCATCATCAGGACTGCCTGCCTTTGGCTCAAGAAGCGATCTTATCTCTGCATCATAAGTCATGTTTCCATAAAACAATTGCCCAATAATTTTATCCAGCAGACTTTGCTGGCCGTCCCCATCCCTGAACAATGACGCCAGTAGGGCATCATCGGAAAAATCCGCCCTGAGGATATGAAATAAAGTGGGAATCAAGAGTGAAAAATTATCACAAATATCACCAACCAATTCATTCACGTCTATATCGCGTCCAGCATCTTCCGTACTCACAGGACACTCCACAGTCATTGCCCTGAAAACGTCAAAACGTCTGAAAGACAGGGGGGCAAGCTGTGATCTGAGGTCGGGCATATTTAAACCTGAAGTACGATAAGCTATCAGCTTTTCTAAATTCACGTGGTTTCTTCGTAGCGCTTTGCCACGCTCTATGAGTTTTACCTTAAGGGTTTCAGGAATCGCCCCGGGTAACAGGCTATTGGCCAGAGAGAGGCATGACAGCCATTCCTGCTGGTCTTCGCTCAATAACCCACTGCTATAGGTGATCGCTTCCAGGAGACATGGACGAAAGTGTGATTCAGCAAAGTGATTGGCACCAACCATTCCTGCAAACCCGGACACCAAATCCTGAGTTGCTATCGGGGATAACAATGGCTTTAGCTTTTTACACAGGTCCAACGCCACAGAATAGTAGTTGTATGCCTGCAAATCGTGGGTGAGGCCTCTGCCAAGCTGCTCAATTCTTGCTCGCTCAACACTGGCAACAGGATGCTGCATGGCAGAGGCGTACTGCTGTTTGACTGGAGGTGAGCCAGGCAGCTCAGGCAGCGGGGTATCGCCATCTGGCCGCAAAGGCAGATAAGCCTTGCCCAGCAGATTCATAAACGTAGCGCTGTTAGCCCCTTCCTGAATCAGGGGGCGATCAACACAGCTGATCCATTCAAATAATGGTTTGGGTACCGGGCCACAATACAGAAGCTCGACAGGTTCATGAACAGAGTTCTCCCATTCCCTGTTCTGCAAATCATAAAATGGCACCTGCAACGATTTTTGTAATACCCGGAGCCGTTCAAGGCTTGCCAGTGGACTCAATACCAAAACCACCGTTTTCTCCAACTCTGATGTATGACTTTTCACGACCCCTGACAGCAATCTTCTGATAATCACGTCATGGGCAGGCTCCAGGGCATGATGGTGAATACCATAAAGTGGCAGCAAATGAATTCTACCGGCTTCCGTCTCTCTCAGGATTTTTATCAGGCTGGCGGCTCTTGAGTCGTTCTTCATTAGCGCCGGGATATCCGGTTTTTGCAGTAAATAAGCGGTCTGATAGTTTGCCAGCGCCGGAAGGTCCAGGTTCTGATGCATGCCATTGCACCGCTCAATTCTGGGCGTCGTGTTGCTCCATTTGAAGGGCGGAATAACAATCGCCACTTTTGACACCAACCATGAGCGGTTACCGTTCATGGCCCAGAAACCGAGGGGTTGCTCCAAAGGTCTGTGGTTAATAGTGCAATGATCCACCAACTGTTTAAAAGGAATACACTCACACACCAGGCCAGAATAATGCAAAGTCTGTACGCCATCATTCCCGGGGTTAAATTCTGGCATGAATAACCGGAGCTTATCCTTCATCCGCTGCCATTCATCCTCCCCATTAAACTTCAGAACCAGCTCAACCCTGCCTTTAAAGCCAAGATGAGCCAGCCCTTCGATGATACTGAATGCAGCCGTATGGTCTCCCTGGCCGGGACTCTCCGCAAGCCCCACCCGGATAACAGGAATGGCACCCAGCTTCTCAGACAGGCTGATCTCTGCAGTATCAACCTTCCTCTTACCCAACAGGGTTAGATCAATGTCTTTTTTGGGCGACTCATTAGCACAACCGGATAAATGCTTGCGAACTGCGATAGCCCGAATGGATGAATAAACTGGAGAATCAGGAGGTCGCTTGCCACCTCCATTCATCGATCGCCTGGTCAGAGCATTTACAGACAGTGACGAATTCACGGCTATATCCGATTAACAAAATTCCTTAATATAGCTCGTCCCTCGTCCCGCTGCCCTTACAAGGCAGCAAGTCATACTGACAATCAACCTGGGAAACCTATCAACCGAAACAAATAAACAAATCCTCCCCAGATGGTCTACTTTTCTAACGGCGTTCCTGCTGCAGCATAAAAATTCAATTGAACTGTGATACGGGATTCTATTCCCGGCTGTGGTGGCCGCTGATTCAATCTCATTTAATAAATGGTCTGCTACCCATGAAACGTTTACTGACATTTATAGTGACGCTATCACTGTGTTCAATTGCACAGCTCTCAATCGCCGCCCAGTATCTGGATATGCCGCCAAGCTATGAAGATGCCACTACCTATACGATTCACCTGAAACCGGGTGATGACAGGGAAATCAATATGAGTGAAATCTTTCGTCTTTCCAGTGAGGGCTATACGTCGATAAGAATCAAAGTGGCTACTACTAACAGGGTTAATAGAACCAGGCCAACCATGCGGTATCCTTTTTACCATAACGACATAGCTGAACGAATCCCTCATTGCCGCCTGTTAAGGCAGCATGACTACGCTGATAATTATCGGGTATTACTGGACAACACCATTTATCAGTCCAATCTCAGTTACGATGATGCCATTTTACTGATTGGCAAACTCGTATCGGTGAACTCCTGTACATTTTGATGTCCATGGGCACAGCTTAAAAAGTCCTGACCCGGCCCTTCATCACAGGGCCAGGGTGTAGGATGCTATAACCTATTGATTAAATTACTGATATTAAGAACCTGAATGGCTCGGAAAACCATTTCGGTTTTGCATACATTCTCTTTATGTCTCAATGAGGAACTATTTTCCAATTTATCAGTCTGAAGTTAGAGAAAACCCTTTAATTCTTACTATTTGAATAATTTACAAGGACTGATTCCATGAAACTCATCCACTTACTGTTCAGGCTATCTTCCCTGATACTTTGTACTACTGTACTGTCAGCCGGGGCTTTTGAACTTGCTGCACCTGCTTACCATAATGATTTACCGCCCAGCTATGAAGATTCCGTGGCCCATTCCACCTATACCATCCAGCTCAAGCCCGGGGACAACAGATTCATTAGCTTCGTTGAACTTTTTGGTCGGGGCTATTACAACCTGAGGGTCAATGTAGCCAGTGATTTGAAACAGCCACATTGCCGTCTCTTTAAGCAGAGCAACGGCTATTACCGTGTACAACTGGATAACATGATTTATGATTCAAACCTGCATTATGACGATGCTGTATTAGAGATTGGTAAACTCGTCTCTGTGAACGCCTGCCGGTTCTGATCTCTGCGAAGATTGTAATGGTGGGGGCCTTACTGCTCCCTTCACAGAGGAAGCGCAGTGGTGAACTTCATCTGTTCCATGGCAAAACTGGAGGTTACATCGGTCAATCCCTCCACGGTGTTGACCAGCGCCTTATAGAAGCAATCAAATGACTGAATATCTTTTTCAGCCAGCTCAGCCAACGAGGGAGTCGTATCCTCCTGCAACTCCCGTAATATGTTGCGGTCAATTTTATCCATAATGTTTTAAATGCTGTCACTGGTTAGCAGGCCCACCACATTCTGGTCACTTTGCTGCGCTTCGGGGGAACTGAACAGATGTCGACGAATCAGGGTTTCAGCCAACAGGTCACCAATAGCCAGCAGAACCGTAGTATAGGTCGTGGGGGCCGGCTCCCGGTCTTCACGACTCTCAACCACACTGGCATCCAGCACGATATCCGCCTGCTCCGCAACCGGCCCCGCCGGATCACCGGTAATGGCAATCACTTTGTTACCCATTTGCCGGATTGCCGGATAAAGCCGTAGCAGCTCCCCAGTCCTGCCACTGTACGACAACATGATAATCACGTCACCGGGGCCAATCATACTCAGATTGTCTTCCCAGGTTTCAGCGGCATTCAGTATGTGCGTAGACAAGCCTGTGGCATCAAGCGTTGCAGCGATTTTCTGTCCCACCAGGCCAGACTGCTTCATACCAAACAGGATGGCGCGTCCACGACACTCGGCCAACAGCTCCAGGGCAGCTGTAAAGCTACCATTGATTCTGTCTTCCAGTGATTTGAGCGCTTCGATCTGTCCGGCAACACTGTTGCGCATGACATCAGAAACCAGCAGGTTATGGTCTAAATTCATGGTCCATCTCTTCTAATCATTTTCCATCAGTGTGACACAGAGAGGGTGATAGATAATTGATCAGGAGCATTGATGCATAAAACATTTGGGCTAAGGAACTTTCAATATGTTTGTGTGTCCGATCAGATGTCGTTAACCGAAATTGGAGAGATCATGAATATTGGCAATATGGCAACAGGTTTGGCAGGGGTTGGTCTGACGGCTGCCGCCAGCCTGAATACTGATACAGGGTATCTGGCCAGATGGCAAGCCCGGGCCATCATGACTTTAGCCAGTACCGTAGGAACCACCTTAAGTCTGGTGAAATGCTGCCAGGAAGGTAGAAACATATCCCCCAGAACAGTGGCAACACTGGCAACAAACGCTGGCGTTCTTGCTTACAGTTGCCTGCAACCTTGTGCTGGCTCCTATGAAGTATCGTCCGAAACAGAGTGCGTTCGTGAATTCTTTGCTGATGGCACAATGAGCATGCCAAAATGCCGACGCATTCACCATAGTACTAAACCGACAGAGATGGGTGACATGTTTCGTTTTTGGCGGAATTAGTGCAACCTGCCTCTGTTATACATACACAGCCCCTTGGTTCCCACGGTCCATCATGGAAACCAAGGGTGTGGTTTTATGGGTATTCGTACTTTTCTGCACTGGATGTGTAAGTTATTTCAGGACAGTTCCATATCACCAGCATCAGCGAATCAGGGCTTCAGCCAGCAGTTCGCCCATCGCCAACAGGATTGATGCATGAAACATTTGGGTCAGGGAACTTTTTACTATGTTTGAATGTTCGACCAGGCATTATTAACCAAAATTGGAGAAATCATGAATATTGGTAATATGGCAACTGGTTTGGCTGGGATTGGTCTGACAGCTGCCGTCAGTCTCAATACTGGTGTAGCTGACTCCTCCAATCTGACCAAGTGGCGAACCCGGGCTGTTATGGCTCTTTCTGGTACCGTGGGTACCGGCTTAAGTCTGTTGCAATGCATCCGGGAAGGCAGAAACATATCGACCAGAACACTGGCGACACTGGCAACGAACGCTGGCGTTCTTGCATACAGTTATTTACAACCCTGGGCTGATCTTCCAAAAGAGTTAATGATTTATAAGTCCGAAGCAGAATGTCATGCGGAATTCTTGAAGAATCAGGGTGCAATGAGCATGCCGCAGTGTAAACCCTATCTTCATAAGGCTGAAGTTATTGAAAAGATGGTAGAGCAAGTGGGTCCCCGTAGGTATAAGATGTCGCGGATAACCAAATACAATTGGAAAGAGTAGCTGCCGATCTTCAACTCAGGTGGCGTGGGATTATCCAGCAGTTTGTACCGCCTGCTGCCCACAAAAGGATAAGCAGTTCCTGCTTGACGGGTAGTGGGAGGCGGGAAGAAACTGTAGAAATACAGGTATTATTTCAGGTAGACAACACCCTCAATAACCTCACACTCCAGGACAGTCAGCATATCCCCCGGACAAGGCCCGGCAATACACTCCCCCGTTTCAATCAGAAACTGGGCACCGTGGGTAGCGCACTGAATCAGCCGTTTCTCTGAATCCAGAAACTGGTCCGGCTGCCATTCAAGATTAATCCCAAAATGCGGGCAACTGTTTTCGTAGACGTATACCTGATCACCTTTGCGTACGGCAAAGATATGGCCACGCTCATTACGGAAGCCTTTGCTACCAGGATCCTGAAGCTCATCGATAGAACACAAACGAATCATTATTTGCTTTCGGCCTCTTCTGGCAGACGAACGTCAAAAGGCATACCTCGCTGCAACACAATCTGACTGAAATAGAGATTAATGGCCTGGGAAGTGGTCAGCCCGAGTTGGCGCAGAATGTCTTCGGCCTCCTGCTTTAATGACTCATCAATTCGTGCCCGTACAGTCGTCTCTTTTGCCATAATCACTGCACCTCATGCATCTTTTTAGAATATTTCTGTCAATAGTAAAGATGATAAAAAACATCCCATGCGGCGGGAAAGCTCTACTTTACGCGCAAGCGCTACACCCTGTTATCAATCTGCCGATTGACTGTTACAGGCTGACAAAATATAACAATGTATGATGAGTTGCCATGAGAGCTTCACCAAACTTTCGTCAATGCTTTCGCAGGGTGAGCGACTCACGGCCAGCGCTTTTATCACACCAAAAGTAAAACAGGACGTTTTACGCAGTCACTAACAGGGATCATAGAGATTGAAGCTTTTGTTATGTTGAACAAGTTATCTCATTGCTTACTCTTTTTTTCATTGGCCACATCACTTCTGCTCCCCACATACAGCCTGGCTAACGAGTCAGAACGGCAGCAGATGCTGTTCACGCGCGTTGAAAAAGCACTGAAGACAGGGGACCATAAACTTTACGAGAGCTATCGATCAGAACTCAGTAATTACCCTCTGGCTCCCTACCTTGAGTACCTCAGCCTCACCAACGATCTTGATCGCATCAACCAGAGCGATATTGACCAGTTTGCCAGCCAATACCCCGATTTACCGCAAACCAGCCAGCTCCAGTACAAATGGCTGCGGCATCTGGCCAGTAACCAGCGCTGGCAATCCTATCTTGCTGCCTATCAGCAGGATGATGGCGGGCGCTATCAGTGCCTGAAAGGCGTAGCCCTGCACACACTGGGGCAGACCGAACAGGCCTGGCTGGAGGCAAAAAGTCTCTGGCTGAAAGGCCAGTCACAACACAAGGCCTGCGATCCGTTATTCGACAGCTGGAAAGCCTCTGGCGAACTCACTCAAAGCCTGATTATTGCCCGCTTCTGGATGGCTGCCGAGCAAAACAACCTGTCCCTTGCCCGCTACCTGAATAAGTCAATTAAAGATACGTCTTTCAAGGTATCGACAGAGCTGTTCTGGGAAGTCAACAAACACCCCGAACTGCTTCATACCGCCCGCTTTAATGGTGACCTGGAACATCAGCGGATCATTATGCTTCATGGCATCAAAAAACTGATTACCAAAGATCTGGACCTTGCCGTCAGCACCTGGCTGGCAATGCGCAACCGCTATCCTTTTTCCCCGAAGCAGCGATCCGCTGTTGACCAGCGGATCGCCATGAAAGCGGCCAAGAACTTTGTGGACAACGCCGAAGAAATTATTGCCAGCATTGATCCCGATTTTCATTATCAAAAGGTCACCGAGTGGCGAATCAGACTGGCGCTGGCTGACCAGGACTGGGAAAGAGTCCTGATACTGTTAGAGCATCTGCCAGCGGCTATCAGAAACAGCAGCCGCTGGCGCTATTGGAACGAAGTCGCCCTGCTCAAGTTTCAGGAGGCAAGCTATCAGCTGGTCGGGATGCCTCTGCCGAGCAAACCCACGCTGCTGCAAACACCGACACTGAGCGCACTGGGCCAGGAACGGAACTTTTACGCTTTTCTGGTGGCAGATCTTAAAGGTCAACCCTTTCAACTGAACCACCAGCAAAAAGCCATTCACCAGCAGGACCTGCACAGACTCAAGCAATATTATCCGGGCTTTAAACGTATTCGTGAGTGGCTGCACCATAAGCGCTTTTATAACGCCCAGATGGAACTGAACCGGATAACCCCGAGTCTGGATAAAACCCAGCAACAGTTAATTCCCTATCTCGCCCATCAATGGGAATGGCACCATCAGGCGATTATGGCCGCTGCCCGGGCAACGCTCTGGGACGACCTTAGCCTCCGCTTCCCGACACCGGACGCTGATATTTTCAGTGCGCAGGCAGAAAAACGTAAACTGGATTATCCCTGGGTTCTGGCCATTGCCCGTCAGGAAAGTGCTTTCCATCCCATGGCGCGCTCCAGCGCTGGTGCCATGGGGTTAATGCAGTTGATGCCGACAACCGCGAAACAGGCGGCTAAACAGGCCGGAATACCCTATAGAAAGAAGTCAGAACTGTTTAAACCAGAAATTAACATCGCCCTTGGAACTACTCACCTTGCCTGGTTGTCCAAACGATTTGAAGACAGCCGAATTCTGGCAACAGCAGCTTACAATGCAGGGAGTACTCCGGTAAAACGCTGGCTGAAGCAGAGAGGGCATCTGCCACTGGACATCTGGATTGAGACCATTCCCTACGATGAAACTCGTAAGTACGTCCAGAATGTCATGGCTTATCGCGTGATTTACAGTCTGCTGGAAGACCAGCCTGCACGTATGCTCTCATCTCAGGAGATGGCCTCCCTCAGTCTTAACCTGCAGGAGTCCAAGATTATTGCCCAGAGAGAGCAAGGGCAACCATGACAGGATGCTTCGGTTTTCCGCTCAGGAAAAGTCTTCAGGTTCTGATACACTGATTAGTTCTAATTTTTATTATTTGGAGAACAACGTTTATGGACAGGCGTCATAAAACCCATGCTGTTCAGGTTGGACACGTCACCATTGGCGGTGATGCTCCCATTGTGGTTCAGTCAATGACGGACACCGATACTGCGGATGTCCAGAAAACCATCGACCAGATTCGCCTGCTGGCGGATGCAGGCTCTGAAATCGTTCGCGTAACGGTGAATTCAGAGGAAGCAGCGGCCGCTATTCCGGCAATCTATGAAGGGCTGGCCAAACACAACTGCAATGTACCCATTGTCGGGGACTTCCATTACAACGGTCACCTCCTGCTGACCAAGTACGATGAAACCGCCAGGCTGCTGCACAAATACAGAATTAACCCCGGTAATGTCGGCTTTGGCGATAAGAAAGATGACCGCTTTAATGCCATGATTGATGTTGCCATCAAATACGATAAACCGGTGCGTATCGGCGTTAACTGGGGCAGCCTCGACAAAGAACTCTCTACCCAGCTGATGGATGAAAATGCTCGATCCGCCAACCCAAAGTCTTCCCAGGAAATCCTCCATGAAGCATTGGTCCTTTCTTCCCTGACCAGTGCCGATGCTGCGGTTAAGCGTGGTCTCGGTGCCAACAAAATCGTTATCTCCTGTAAAGTCTCCCGGGTACAGGATCTGATCAGCGTCTACCAGATGCTGGCTGATCGTTGTGAATACGCCCTGCACCTTGGGTTGACCGAAGCCGGGATGGGCAGCAAGGGCATTGTGGCATCCAGTGTCGCCATGGGCATTCTTCTGCAGCATGGTATTGGCAACACTATCCGCACTTCCCTGACGCCAGAGCCCGGAGCCTCCCGCGATAAAGAAGTGATTGTCTCCCAGCAGATCCTTCAGGCCCTGGACGTTCGCAGTTTTGCTCCGGAAGTGACTGCCTGTCCTGGCTGTGGTCGTACCACCAGTACGTTCTTCCGGGTTCTGACCGATGAAGTGGACGGTTTCCTGCGCAGTAAAATGGTGAACTGGCGCCACCAGTATGTCGGTGTGGAGAATATGAAAGTTGCCGTGATGGGCTGTGTGGTTAATGGTCCGGGGGAAAGCAAGCATGCCAACATTGGTATCAGTCTGCCCGGTACCGGTGAGGCACCTTCAGCCCCGGTATTTGTTGATGGCGAGAAATTCACCACATTGAAAGGTGAGAACATCGCTGAAGACTATAAGAAACTGATCGAAGAGTATGTTCAGAAAACCTATGCTCCCCGGGAGCAGGTGATCGCCAGCAACTGATGATAACAGACTGATACATCAGCACCGCCACGCTGTGGCGGTGCTACCCTCTCTTCATTTTTCCCTCAGCAAAATTGACATCCATCTAATTTGCCAGCTTTGCCCTGATGGGTCTTTCACTTCATCGGGAAGACCGTTATCAGGACAAACTTAAGGTTATTTAAGGCGTCAGGGTCAGGGTATATTTTGCATCACCCGGTAAGAACGGACTGGCCTTCCCTTCCACCCAGTCCATATAACCTGCGCTAAAGAAAGGAGAGAGCGGGTGACCACTCTGACCACCCGGCATGTGAAATATTGCTTCATCTTCACGCCCGGGAGACACCACCAGCCGCTCAGATACCCCTTGATCGGCACGCTGGGCCCTGGGCATCCAGACATCGCCAGAGAGAGGTACGGCGGGCATCTCCAGCAGTCTGCCAAAGACAGGAATGGCACCACTCAAAGGGTGGCGGATATCAGCGGTATTTCTCTGTCCCCAGGTGGCATTGCCCAGCTGATCTACGCCTCCCAGATCACTCACCACCTGATCCACGGTTTCGATCAGCAACTCATCCCAATTTTCGTACTGAGGACTCAGCCAATGCAGCGGACGCTCTTCCAGAAGACGCCATATCATCTCGCTTTCATGATTTAACTTCTGCATAAAGCCATCTTCTACATCCTCTTTGGCTTCTGGATAGAGGGACAGAAAGTAGCGCCCCAGTGATGACATGATCTTCAGTTTAAGCGCATCTTTATACTCACGGACTAAACGGTAACCAACATCGTCAGTGGCAGCCTTGCCAGACCAGTTGTTCACATAACGATAAAACGTCTGCCGGGAAAGGTTCCCTGCCATCACGTCATCCGTGAGTGTATCCAGCACCAGCCGCCGCCAGTTATCCATATAGAGAGCACGATGATCCAGGGCAATCTCCAGCAACGCCTGTTCATCAGCACGCTCAAGTGCCATCAGCGCATCACGAATCTGTATCTGCCGGGGTCCGAGGGCATAACCCCCGTTGCCCATCTTGTCGTAGTCTGCTCCGCTTACGATACGGGCATTGGCAGTCCAGACTCGTTGATCCGCAGGGTTATATACGCGGGGATAATGCACATCCGGAAGCCAGCTATCCCAGTTATCATCAGCCTGCTGCCAGGGCAGTGGGTAAGTGGAATCGATACCTGAACGGTTTGGAATCTGTCCGGCAACGGTCCAGCCAATATTGCCTTCACGGTCACCCACCGTAAAGTTCTGGGGTGGAATTCCGCCGCGGTTGGCAATGGCCATTCCCTGTTCTGCATTGCGGGCAACTTCCAGGCTTACCAGATTAACATTGGTCGCCTGCGGACGGTGGGCAGTCCAGCGCAGGGCATATTGCGTATCGTCGTAGGCCGAATCAACCACCGGCCCCCAATGGGTGCCTGAATAGTCAACGACAACCGGTTCCTGGTCTTTGATATGGATGGTTTCAGTCCAGCGTTCAAGGGGTTTCGGGCCATCATTGGTCATGTACTGGCCATCATCAATATCCAGCTCCACCAGATCAACCCAGTCACCAGCGGTATTGGTAAAGCCCCAGGCGATATGGGTATTGCTGCCAACCACAATAAACGGTGTGCCCGGTAATGTGACTCCGGTAATACTGACCCTGTCCTCTGGCTGGTCCGGGTGTGGATAACTCAAGGAAGCCCGATACCAGATGGTGGGTACCCGATGGCTCAAGTGCATATCATCCTGAATGATGGCTCCACCATGGTCCGTTAACTCTCCGGATACCGCCCAGTTGTTACTGCCAATAAGACTGTCTTCCAGCGTCGTTCCACCCAGATTGGCATACAGCTCTGCCTCTTTGCTGCGCAGGTCAACCAGCTCTGCCCCCGGGGTTAGCACATCCGGCAACTCACCGGGCTGCATTGGTGAATCCCAGCGGGTTTTCAGTGGCGAAAGAAAATCGATAACAGCAGGTACGGTTACACGACTGAGAAAGCCTTTCAGGTTATCCAGTTTTACTTCATCATCATTGAGATCCATGTACATGCTGAAGATCGATAGAAAAGAGTCTTCGCTTTTCCAGGGCTCAGGCTCCACACCCAGCAACAGATATTCAAAAGGCTTCTGCCCAAGATCTTTCAGGCCATGATTGACACCATCGGTATAGGCATTCAAAAGAGCCTGATGCTCAGCGCTCATAATCTCAACCGCCTGCTGAGCAACCTTGCGGAAACGATGTTTTCTCTGACGTTTATCGTGATCCAGCGCCAGCTCACCCACCAGTTCAGACAGTTCACCCGCAGAGTTACGCCGGTTCAAATCCATCTGAAAAAATCGTTCCTGGGCATGGAGATAACCGGTAGCAAAGGCAACATCCATACGATCACTGCCGGATATCAGGGGAACACCCTGGGCATCCCGCTCAATCGTAACCGCAGCATTCAGGAAGGGAGCCTCCACTTCACCCTCAAGCATGGGGAGACTTTGGCGAAGAAGAACAAACGCCGTAAGAATGATCAGCAGGGATATTGATACAAGGAGAAAAAAGCCTCTCCTTAACCAGATCAGCATTGATACTACTCCATTGTTGTTATTATGTGGTTGGAAAAAATAGCACAGTTTTATCAGGCTGCCCATGGATTCATAAAACCCATACCAAAGAGACTGGTCGCATACAAATGCTCCAGATACATCGTCAGCCCTGATCAAAACAGCATCATACGCTTGCAAAAATTATCACTTGGTCCAACGTTGTAAATCCCGATAGAATACCGCTCATTTTTAATGGTGCTAACGTACTAAATTGGTACTGCGCCTGAGTTCCCTCACCTCAACTAAAAAGGACTTGCTATGCAAACCAGCAATCGCGGCCTGAACATTCTGCTTTTATTATCGATATTTCATATCGTGACCATCACTGCCAGTAACTATCTGGTACAAATACCGTTTCAATTCTTTGGTATGCACACCACCTGGGGAGCATTCACCTTTCCGTTTATTTTCCTGGCCACAGACCTGACCGTAAGAATCTACGGGTCTGAGCAGGCCCGGAAGATCATATTTACCGCCATGTTCCCGGCCCTGCTGATCTCCTACCTGGTGTCAGTCATGTTCGTGGATGGAACCTTTCAGGGATTGGCAAGCCTGGCCAGCTTTAATGCCTTTGTCGCCAGAATTGCCGTTGCCAGCTTTGCGGCATACCTGATTGGCCAGATTCTGGATATCACCGTTTTCAACCGTTTGCGCCAAAATGCCATGTGGTGGGTAGCTCCGGCCTGTTCAACCATTGCTGGCAACCTGATTGATACCCTCAGCTTCTTCAGTCTGGCCTTTGCCGGTTCATCAGACCCTTTCATGGCGGCACACTGGATGGAAATTGCCCTGGTGGACTACGGCTACAAGCTGGCCATCAGCATGCTGTTCTTCCTGCCTATGTATGGCGTGTTGCTGAACTTCCTGGTGAACAGGTTGAATGTACCCATGCAAGTGAACTCTCAACAGGCTGCATAAAAGCCTGCGTATAAAGCAAAGCCCCGTTTAACGGGGCTTTACATAAATCCTGAGAAAGATAAGCTGATTGGGAGATCGGGGGATATAATAAAGCAATGAGTATTTCCGTAATAGCCAATCGCCTTACCCAGGGCGCTGACCTGAAAATAGCCGTGCAGGAACTGGTTAACAAGCACCGGATTTCTGCAGGTTCACTGGTATCCTGTGTTGGCAGTCTGTCCAGAATAAACCTTCGTTTTGCTGGCGCAGAAACGACGTTAGTTACTGAGGGCCCTTTTGAAATCGTCTCTGTCATGGGAACGTTGACACCGGACCATCAGCATATCCACATGGCTGTGGCTGATGCCAAAGGGCATGTTTTTGGAGGGCACCTGCTAGAAGGAAATATCGTTGATAGTACTGCTGAGGTGATTATTCACAGTTATACACAGCTGAGCTTCTCAAGAGCTTTTGATCCATCCACAGGCTACACGGAACTTGTTATTGATAAGCACTAGTTTTTAATTAGACGTATCATCTGAAGGCTGTCAAACATTTTCTTTTTATCGTTTTCCGATAGATGCCTGGTATTCACTGTTCTGACAAAGTCTTTCTGCTGTTTATTGTCAAAAGCCCCTCCATCTTTCAGGTATTCGCTGATTCTCACCACAATTTCATCACCAAGCGCCAAAATCTTTGGCCTGACCTCAGAAGCTAAATCCCGATATTCACTACGTTCAGGATGTGTAGATAACCAGTCAGCCATATAGCGATATTGAATCGCCTTGGCAGCATCCATCTGTGCCTGGAAGAAATCAGCAATAGAGTCCGGTTGCAAACCTGCCTGCTGCGCATTGACCAATGCCTTCTCAAGCACCTGCTGTTCTCTGGTCAGATCTTCGACCACACGATGGTTCCTGGCTTTGAATAAGGCGACATCCTGCATATAGCTCAACCGCTGGTTGATTAACTGAAAGATTCCATTCGACATTGTATCTGCAACCGCCAAGGTGGAGAGCGTCAAACAGAGCAACCCGGTTACGAAAAGCTTCATACTTCCCCAATAATCCTCAGAGCTTTGAACCAGTTTCATTCCATTGATTCAGCCAGTGACACCCAGCTCATATTTTACCCAATACCTATAAATATCTGCCAGGACCACAAGTGCTTGAGACAAAGCCTGACCTGATGAATTGGAAACGTTGTTAGTGTGGGATGTTCAGAAGTCACAGGATTAACTTCAAAAGTAACCGTACCTGTTCAAAACACAGGTGTTGTAGATATGGGCGCAATCGTCTGGTTTGGCTTTTCTTATCATCAATGCGCTGCCTGTCCATAAGAAAATTATGTGTATGCTGCGTATTTTCAATAACTATGCAATTCACTCCAAACCGAAATGATTATGTTAGCACCACTGACCGATCTGTTATCACCATTGCAGGGAACAAAAGGTACTGTCCTCGCATCAAACTCTCTGAAGAACCTACTGAGGATCACACCCATGCCAATAAAAACGCACCTGCAAGTATTCATTGCAACACTACTCTGCATTAGTTTTTTCAGCTTTGCTGAGACGGTTCAACCATGGAAAACGGGCAAAACAAGACGAATTGGTAGTGGCAGGATGCCAGTCATCCAGGTATACGAAGATGACGTCAATGGTTTTATTGCCTGTTATTCACATGACGATATTCCACCTGACCTTGTAACAGGAGATAAACACCTCCAAGGTTTTGTGGCTATGAAGGGAATATACAAAGGACGCATTTTTCATCCCGAGGGGTATTTAGATACAGATATCACCCCTTTTCATACAACGCCCAGCACCATGTGCCAGAACTACATTCCATCCTGCCGGGATGAGGGCAAAGAATGCTGGGCAGATGGTAATACTGGTGGATACTTCAGTCGCCTTATTAGAGCACTTGAAGCCGTCGATCGAATGCTGGACAGGCTGGAACCATACCGGTGGCAACTTCGGCAGCCTTGTTCAGGCACGTGAAGCTGTTGATCCAACCGTAACAATCTTTCTCCACAAAGCAAAAACCCCGATAGATTGCTCTATCGGGGTTTGCAGCCTTGAGCC